>CACFZQ010000018.1:0-20540 GCA_902570835.1 uncultured Pelagibacteraceae bacterium
ATATCTATCATAATCAATATTTAGAGGTCTGTGTTCGGGATTAATAACTTTATTATCAGCTCTTTTATATTGAATATTTTTTTCAATTTTCACCTTTTTCATTGGTTCGTCCCATAGGGAGGAATTGTCGTACCCACTTTCCCAAGGATGAAGTATTGAAACTAAACCAGTTTTTTTTGGATCTCTATTTTTAATAAACCAATCATGAGATTTCTTAATTTTAATTACAAATTTTTTAATTTCTTTTCTTTGTATTTTGGTAATTTTGTTTTTATCTATTATTTCTTTTAATATACTTGCAAGTACTGGCGGTTGGGTAATGCCAGATGAGCGAATTTTATTTCCACAATTCCAAGCAGTGTGATTAGGATAATAATTTGTCTTTGTATTATGAAACAATATATGTGGAATCATTCCATCCTTCCATTGACCATCTAAAAGTGTCTTAATTTCTTTTAATGCAAAATTTAAATTAAAGTAGGAATACCCTAATGCAATAAATGCTGAATCCCAGTTCCATTGTGCAGGATATAGCTTGTTATTTGTAGGTAGAGTATATCCCCTTTTTCTATTTCCAATTAAAATTTTTTGGGCATTTTTAATATACCTATTCATTATCCTTTTACGCTCCCTGATGTTAACCCGCTAACTAAATATTTTTCAAAATAAACAAAAATAAATAAAATTGGTAAAGTCACAACAACTGAACCTGCCATCAAATATTGTCTTGGAGTTTCAGCTCCGACATTTAAAAACTGTATCGCTCTTGATAGCGTGAATGAGCTAGGACTATCTAAGAACATCAGTGAAAATAAAAACTCATTCCAAGCAATCATAAATACATACAATGCTACAGAAGCAATTGCAGGTAAACTTAAAGGTAAAATAATTTTAACGATAATCCCAAACCAATTTTGCCCATCCATTATACCTGCTTCTTCAAGCTCTTTTGGAATACTTTTAAAATATCCCTGGAGCATATAAATTGCTACAGGCAGAGTTGTAGCTGTATAAATAATCAATAATCCAAATACAGAATTTCTTAACCCTAATTGACTAAAAACAGTGTATAAAGGAATCACCAGCACTATAGCAGGAAACATATAAATAATTAAAATTGAGGTAGACAAAAAATGTTTACCAAAAAAATTTAATCTTGCAACCGCATAAGCTGCTGGGATCCCAAGTAATAAAGTAATTATAACTGTGCCTATCGATACAATTGAACTATTCAGCATGTATTTGCCAAAATTATATTCTGTGAAAACTATAATATAGGATTTGAATAAAGATTTTATATTTTGTGTAAAATCGATACTGAAATCTAAAGGATTAATTAATAAAAGAGCCTGTGTTTTAAAACTTGTAACTAACATCAAGTAAAATGGGAATAAAATTACGAAAGAAAAAAAGATTATTCCAAACAAAGTTAAAAAATCAAAAAATATAATTTGTGCAGAAAAATTATAACTAAAGTTTTTTTTATTATATTTAGATAGTTTATTGACAAAAAATAATAGTATCAGAAAAGTTCCTATATAATGCCAAATAGGTAAAGAACTATTTATAAAATAATCAATCAATACAAACACTGATGATAATATAATCACTATAGATAGTTTGTTTAATTTTTTACCCAAGAAAATTGAAACACAAGAAATTATAATTCCACTTAAAAAATAAAAATTGAAATTTAAAGTTTTAAGTTCAATTCCTTGTAACGTAGATAGTATTTTCCAAATAGAAACTAGAGAAAATAAGAAAAACGAAGAAATTATACTGAAAGTGATAATTGATTTAACTCTCATTGGCCCTTTTTCCTATCAGTTTAAAATAAATTAACATGAAAAATAAAAGTAATAGTACAATCACAATCGAAACAGCTGATCCCATTCCAATATCTCCTATTGAAAACCCCTGTTCATAAACATTTATTGGAAGCGTTCTCGTTCCTGAGGCACCACCTGTTAAAAGAAAAATATCTTCAAACTTATTAAAGTTCCAAATAAATCTAATCATAAATAAAATAGAAATCACTGCTGTTATCTGTGGCAGTGTTATATTAATAAATTTAGTGTAAGGACCAGCTCCATCAATATCTGCTGCCTCATATAGTTCTTTAGGAACTGCTTGAAGTCTTGCTAATATAAAAAGAAATGCTAACGGAAAATATCTCCAGATTTCAAAGATAATAACGGTTGTTAAAGCTAATCTTAATTTAAATTCAAAACCAAAAACAAAAATTGATACATACTTTTGTCCCAACAAATTTATTGGCTTATCAATGATATTATAATTGAGTAATAAATTATTTAAAGTACCACTATTAGGATCTAATAGGAGTTCCCAAGTAAAAGCCAGGGCAACAACAGGAGCTACATAGGGAAACAATAGCGTGCTCCTAATAAAACTTCGACCTCTAAAATTTTGATTTACCATTTGGGCTGATAAAATTCCAAAAACAATTGCGCCAACTGTTCCAAAAAAAGTATAATAAAACGTTGTTAATAATAAATCTTTAAATTCATAGTTCGTGAATACTTTTTTAAAATTTAATAAAGTAAAATCACTTGTTAAAAGAATGTTGTCTGCTTTTCCTTTTAATTTTGTTTTATTTAACTTAAATTGTTTTTTATCAATTTTTTCACCGTTTTTTGTTTCAAAAAAAATTACAAATTGCTCTCTATATTTTTTAGACCACTCACCAAAATCACACTGAACTTTATTTGAAATAAAATTACATCTCTCATCTAAATCAACTGGCTGAACATTGTTTGGAAATTTATCCTGAAATTTAACATCTCTAATATCTTGAATTAAAGAGCTATTTCTTAATTTATAAATAATTTTAATTTTTGAGTCTTCGTTTTTAACAGATTTAACTATTTTTTTTGCTCTTGGCTCTGGAATTCTTATATCTTTTAATTGAACTTCTTTAAAACTAATCCAAACATTGGAAAAAATTGGAAATAATACTATTGCAAATACAATAAGAACTGCAGGCAAAGTTAAAGCATAGGCAGTTCTTTTTTCTATTTTTGAAAGTGAATTACTCATAAAAAAAGCGGATAAGTAATATTATCCGCTTTTTTAAATAATTGAAATTAATTGAATTGTGCTAAAGATTTATTGATCATATCAACTGCTTCATCTACATCAATTTGATCATCAATATACAACCTTGTAATTCTATTTAAGAATTGAGAATTGATTACTTTTGAAGCTCTAGAGAGTTCACCTTCTTTAACTCCCCATCTACTAGCAGTATCCAAACCAGCTACAATATTATTGATAACATCTGATGAATACAGATCTGATAAAGCAGCTTTTCTATCTACACCAACAGGCAATTTGCTCCAAGCTTTTGTAAACGCTTCTGGATCGGATGAATTTCCTCTTCTAACTGGAAACTTACCCTCTGGTGCAATTGATAAAGTACTCGTATAACCTTCGTCCATAGAATACATTACAAATTGTTTTGCTTCATCAGTATCAGCATCAGCTGTAATACCGAAATATCTTATATCTGCCCAAGCAGCACCATCTGAATTGTTAGGTCCACTAAAATTAGTTATGAAACCTGTTTTTGATGCTAGCTCTGGTGATGTAGGATCACTATTTATAGTTGGTGGAGCTGAATCTCTTAATCCAGCAAGCTCATCCATAATAAATGGTGACCAAATAATCATTGGAGTTTTTCCAGCAAAGTAAAGTTCTCTTGATTGTTTCCAGTATAACTCTCCTGGAGGACTTGCTTTTGCTATTGCTTTATAAAATTCTAATGATTTTTTAATTCTCCAGCCTTGTTTTTGAATTCCATCCTTTTTAACAATATTTACTCCTTGTGCTAAAAAAACATGCTCCAAAACTTGGCTCATAAAGTTTTCATCTGTTTTTGTTGCAGCAACAAATCCAAACATATCGTTAGATGACAAAGCATCTATTGCTTTAATTATATTGGCATAGCTTGTTGGTGGTTCTAATCCAGCTTCCTCAAAAAGATCTTTTCTATAAACAATCATTTGAGTCCAACCATCAACAGGAACAGCTGCTATCTTTGTTCCTTTTTTAGCCATTTTTAAAGCGCCAGTTGCAAATGTATCTTTACCTAATTCCTTAACAACTTCGTTGTTGGCATCAACATCTAAAATTCCTGCTTCAGCCCATGGCAACACATACTGTAGTGTATGATAAATTACATCAGGTAAATCACCTGCTGCAGCTGCAGCTGTTGCTCTTTTACCTAATTCTTTTTCATCGATTGGAATAACTTCAACTGCAATACCAGTTTTTGCTTCAAAGGCTTTAGCCATATCTTCTTGCTTCGCCATTCTTGCTGGTTGAGTTTCAGTTGTCCAAAACTTGATATCTGCAAACGCAACATTGTTTATAAAAAATGCTACAGCAGATAATAGTATTAAAGTTTTTTTAAACATAATTACCTCTTATTAATTTATTTTTTAAACTTTAATATTTTTTGAATAAAATTCCTATGCAATAATATCATCACTGTAATGGGGTAATTTCAAAAATTTTTTAAAAAAAACCTTTATTTAAAGGCAAAATTATTGCTGTCGAATAAATGACATTTGTTTAGATCGAATCCTAAACTAAGACTATCTCCAACATTGACTTTACTAGCTCCATCAGTTTGGACTACTAATGGCTCCCCCTCTTTTTCTAGATATAAAAAAGTAGAAGAACCTAATTTTTCAATCACGAATACCTTACTCTCCCAACATTTTTCACCACTATTTATTAAGATATGCTCAGGTCTGATACCAATCTTTACATTATCACCAGGTGAAACTTTATCTGAAGTTTTTGGAACAATAATTTTTTCTTGTCCTGAAATTTCAACTTCGGTTCCAGAATTATTAGAACTTATAACTTTAGAATTAATAAAGTTCATCTTTGGTGAACCAATAAACCCACCTACAAATAAATTTTCAGGTTCGTTGTAAAGCTTTAAAGGTGATCCTTTTTGAGAAACAATACCTTGATCTAATACAACTATATCATCTGCAAGTGTCATTGCTTCTGTTTGATCGTGTGTAACATAAATCATTGTTGCATTTAATTGATCATGCAATTTAGCTAATTCTACTCTCATCTGAACTCTTAAGGCTGCATCTAAATTAGATAAAGGTTCGTCAAACAAAAATACTTTTGGTTTTCTTGTTATGGCTCTACCAATTGCAACTCTTTGTCTTTGTCCTCCTGACAATTGTTTTGGTTTTCTCTCTAAGTATTCTTCAATTTGAAGAATTTTAGCAGCCTCCATAACTCTTTCTGTAATTTCTTCTTTAGATTTTTTTTCAATCTTTAATCCAAAAGCCATGTTATCAAACACAGTCATGTGTGGATACAAAGCATATGATTGAAAGACCATTGCGATATTTCTTTCTTTTGGCGGAAGATCATTAACAACTTGTCCATCTATTGAAATTGTTCCTGAGTTAATCTCCTCTAAGCCAGCAATCATTCTTAACATTGTTGATTTACCACATCCGCTTGGTCCAACTAACACAGTGAAAGATTCACTTTTAATATCTAGAGAAATATCTTTGATCACATGTGTAGATCCAAAAGATTTATTTATGTTTGAAATATTTATCTCAGCCATTTTGAGTTAATATTTATATTGTAATTTTATTTTATATTTGTTTATATTTAGAAAGCATATTTATAAACTGGAGAAATTACAATGAGCAAAATTGCAATTATTGGAGCAGGACCTTGTGGTCTTTCAATGTTAAGAGCATTTGAACATCTGGAGAATAAAGGTGAAAAAATTCCTGAAATAGTTTGTTTTGAGAAACAAGAAGATTGGGGAGGTTTGTGGAATTATAATTGGAGAACAGGTAGTGACCAATATGGAGATCCAGTTCATAATAGTATGTATAGATATTTATGGTCAAATGGCCCTAAAGAATGTTTGGAGTTTGCTGATTATTCTTTTGATGAACATTTTGGACAACCAATTCCTTCTTTTCCGCCAAGAGAAGTTTTGCAAGATTATATTCTTGGAAGAGTAAGCAAAGGTAAAATTAAAAATAAAGTTAAATTAAATACAAAAGTAACCAATGTAACTTTCAGCAATGAAAAATTCGAAATAACTTATCAAGACAAAGCTAAAGATGAAATTTCAAAAGATACATTTGATTATTTAGTTGTATCTACTGGCCATTTTTCTGTTCCTTTTATTCCTGAATATAAAGGAATGAATTCTTTTCCAGGAAGAATAATGCATTCACATGATTTTAGAGATGCAGAAGAGTTTAGAGGAAAAGATGTGATTGTTTTAGGAAGCAGTTATTCAGCTGAGGATGTTGCTCTACAGTGTAATAAATATGGGGCTAAAAGTGTAACTATTGGATATCGAAATGCACCTATGGGATTTAAATGGCCTAGAGGTATGAAAGAAGTTCATTATCTAGATAGATTGGAAGGGAAAAAAGCAATTTTTAAAGATGGTACTGAACAAGATGCAGATGCAATAATCTTGTGTACAGGTTACCTACATCATTTTCCATTTTTAGATGAAAGTATTAAGTTAAAAACACATAACAGATTATATCCGCCGAAATTATACAAAGGAGTTGTTTGGCAAAATAATCACAAACTTTTATATCTTGGTATGCAAGACCAATTCCATACTTTTAATATGTTTGATTGCCAAGCATGGTTTGCAAGAGATGTGATTATGGGTAAAATTAAAATGCCAAGTGCTGATGAAATCAACAAAGATATCAATAAATGGGTTGCTATGGAGGAAAAATTAGAAAACCCAGATCAAATGATTGATTTTCAAACTGAGTACACAAAAGAACTTCATGATATGTCTGATTATCCAAAAATAGATTTTGAATTAATTAGAAAACATTTCAAAGAATGGGAGCATCATAAAGTAGAGGATATCTTAACTTACAGAAACAAATCGTTTTCATCACCTGTTACAGGTTCTGTTGCACCTTTACACCATACTCCATGGGAAACTGCGATGGATGACTCGATGAGGACTTTTTTAAATAAATAATTAATAGTTAACTTTTAATTTTTTATTTTTTGTGATTGCACTTAAAAGTGCATGCATAAGTGGTATTTTATTTTTATTAATTTTTTTCAATATATAGGGTGCAATCTCTTTAGCTAGATCTGCGCCCTCAACTGTATCATTTTTCATAAACTTATATTTTGCAATTCTAAAAGTATAGCCTTTTCCTAAGTATTCCCCCATTTTACTGTTTCTTCCTCCAACAGCACTAACATACAAGTCACCTACTCCAGCTAAACCATGAACTGTTTCTTTTTTTCCTCTAAAATATTTTATTAAATATTCCATTTCATCTAACGATTTTCTAAATAAAGCTGAGGAAGTATTTTCACCTTCACCTGATCCAATAATCATTGAATATATGTTTTTAATTGCAGATGAAAATTCAACACCTTTCACATCACTTGAATATTCTGTTTTGTAATATTTAGTTGAGATTAATTTTCCTATATTTTTTGCAATATTAATATTCTTATTTGCTATCACAGTGTAACTTTTGATTTTTTTTGCTAACTCTTTTGCCAAACAAGGTCCTTTTAATACTGAAATATTTAAATTTTGATTTCCTTTGCTTAGTTGTTCAGACATAGTAGTAATTTTCTTAACACTTTGATCAAATTTAAGACCTTTGGTTAAAACAAGAATAGAGATTTTTCTATTTATATTTTTTAAATGATTTTTAACCATTTCAATTCCAATAGAACTTACAGCAACAACAACTAAGTCCCATTTTTTATTAAGTAAGTCTGATGAAAATTTTTTGATAGAAACTTTTTTTGACAATTTAAGTTTTAATGCTGGATGAAATTTGTTTTTTGTTATTAATTTATTTAAGAGATCTTTACTGTAAGGCTCGGTCAAAGTTACTTCATGATTATTATCAGCAAGGGGAAAAGTAAATGCGGCACCCATTGCGCCCGCTCCTATTATTAAAACTTTTTTCATAAGTCTAGTTACGCTAAAGTTTTTTTAATTGCTAGTTTCCATCCTGCTAAAAGTTCATTTCTTAATGTTTTTTTAATATTTGGTGAGAAAACACGATCTTTTTTCCACATATTTTTGATTTGATTTAAAGATTTATATTCTCCTATTTGAAGTCCAGCCAATAAAGCTACACCCAAAGCAGTTGTCTCTAATATTTTTGGTCTAACTACTTTTAAATTAATAATGTCAGCTAAAAATTGTGTGAACCAATTATTTGCAACCATTCCACCATCTACCTTAATTATTCTTGGTTTCAAACCATCCTTGTTCATTGAGTCAAATAAATCAAAACTTTGATAACCAACAGATTCTACTGTCGCTCTCACTATACTTTTCCAATCACTGTCCCTTGTTAGTCCTGTGATTACTCCTCTTGCATCTGGTCTCCAATAAGGTGCTCCCATTCCGCTAAAAGCTGGTACAACAAAAACACCATCATTAATTTTAGATGATTTTGAAATCGTTTCAGTTTCGGATGCTTTTTTGATCAAATTTACTTTATCTCTTAACCATTGAACCCCTGCGCCAGCTATAAAAATTGAACCTTCTAAGGCGTAAGTATTTTTATTATTTAATCGATAATAAATAGTAGTCAGTAATTTATTTTTTGAATTAATTTTCTTTGGGCCGGTATTCATAATAACAAATGCACCAGTGCCATATGTACTTTTTATAGATCCTTTTTCAAAACAAGTTTGTCCAAATGCTGCGGCTTGCTGATCACCAAGAACTGCTGAAATTGAAATTTCAACTCCTGTAATTTTTTTATCTGTTTTTCCAAAATTATCTGCTGAATTTTTGACTTCTGGTAAAATCTTTTGTGGAATATTTAGTTTTTTTAAAATTTCTTTGTCCCATTTATTATTATTTATATTATACAGCATTGTTCGGCTTGCATTAGATGCTTCAGTTAAATGCTGCTTACCTTTTGTTAATTTCCAAATTAAAAATGTATCTACAGTTCCAAACAATAAATCATTTGAACCAAGTAGTTTTTTTGAAATTTTACCATTGTCTAAAATCCATTTAATTTTAGTTGCTGAAAAATATGGATCTATAAATAATCCAGTTTTATTTCTAAATGAGTTTTCATAATTTTTTTTCTTAAGTAATTTACAATAATCTTGGGTTCTTCTATCTTGCCATACAATTGCATTATAAATTGGCTTTCCTGTTTTTTTATTCCATAAAATTGTAGTTTCTCTTTGATTTGTAATTCCGATTGTGAGTATGTTACCTTTTAATTTTTTTGCTTTATTTATAACTTGTTTTAAAGCTTTAAGAGTTGTGGACCAGATCTCATTTGGATTATGTTCAACCCAGCCATTTTTTGGAAAATATTGTTTAAATTCATATTGTGAAACAAAAACAATATTACCTTTTGTATCAAATAAAATTACTCTTGAAGATGTCGTTCCTTGATCGATGGAAATAATAAATTTTTTCAATGGACTAAGCTATACCTAAATATTTTTTTCTTTTCTCAACCCAAGTTCTTATTAAATTATCAAAAATCAAACCTATGAAAGCAACACAGATACCTAAGGTTAATCCAATTCCAGCACCATTTTTATCTGATAATGCCTTTAAAATGTATTGGCCAAGATCTTCTGTTCCAATAAAAGCTCCAATAATGACCATAAATAAGGCAAATACAATTGTTTGATTTATTCCAAGCATCATATGCGGGAAAGCCAAAGGAAATTCAATCTTAGTTAATCTTTGAAATTTATTAACACCAGACATTGTTGCAGCTTCATGTAAACCAGCGGGCACACTTCTTAATCCTTCAATAGTATATCTAGTTGCTGGAATTGTTGCGTAAACAATTACTGCAATTAAAACTGAAGTGTCTGTAATTCCAAATAACATCATTACTGGAATTAAGTATACGAATGATGGAAACGTTTGAAAAATATCACAAACTCCTAACATAAATGCTGCTGACTTTTTATTTTGGAAACATAAAGTTCCAACTGTAAAACCTATTAAACAAGAAACAACAACTCCAAAAGTTGCCATATATAATGTAACAAGTGCTCTATCCCACCATGGACTTAATGCTATAAATAAAGTTAAAGCAGCAACAACTAAAGCTGATCTAATTCCTCCAATTAAATATCCTGCTCCAACAGCCAATACTAATGTGGCAACAGCTGGCATTCTTAAATATAAAGCTCTCATTGGTTGAAGCACTTCTGTAATTAACCAGGTATTAAATGCTTTTATGTAAACAAAGAAAGTATCAAAAATCCAATCAACACCATTATTCCAAAAATCAGCTGTTGAAAGTCCTTTATTGTGTGGAACTTCAAATAAATAATTAAATGTATCTTTAAAAACAAATGTACCAATATAGGCAAGAATAATTCCAACAGCTATTGATCCACCAAAAAATATAATATTTTTATTTCTTTGGAAAAAAGTAAGATTGCCAAAATAATCTTGTTGTTGATTTGCCCAAGCTAATGACATCTTGTCTAATAGAATTGCAATCAAACTGATACATAAACCTGCTTCAAGAGCTAAACCAATATTAAGTTGGTTTAGAGCAAGCAATAGGTTGAACCCTAATCCTTTAGCACCAATAAAAGCAGAAATTACTGCCATTGAAAAACAAACCATGATAACTTGGTTAACTCCAATTAAAATATCTCTTCTTGCTGTTGGAATAAGTACTTTTAACATTAACTGCCAGTTTGTACATCCACTCATTCTACCTGCTTCAATCACTTCTGGAGGAACTGCTCTTAGTCCTAAAATAGTTAATAAAATCATTGGAGGGACTGCTACAACCATTGTAATTATAACTGCAGCATGATCACCAACACCAAATAAAACAAGTGCAGGAACCAATACTGCGTATTGAGGCATCGTTTGCATCACTAAAAGAATTGGATACAAAGCTTTTTCTACTCGTTTACTTTTGTAAGCTGCAATACCTAAACCTAATCCAAAAATAAATGAAAGCGGAGCTGCAACCAAAATAAATGAAAGAGTTTGCATTGAAGGTTTCCACTGACCAAATATTGAAATATAGATCATAGTTAAACCAGCAAATAATGCTAAACCTATACCACTTAATCTAAAAGCAAGTATTGCCGCTCCTGCTGCAACGATAGTCCATGGTGTACCAGGTAATTCTAACCAAGGATAAGCATCTATAAAATCCCAGCTAGTGAATGCTACTATAGTTTCTAATCCACCAAGTAAAATTTCTCTAATCAACTCAATCAAAAACGTCATAAAAGACGTTAAATTTCTACTAATCTCTAATAACAATGGTCTGGTTTTAAACTCTTGAGTATCTTCATTCCAAAACTCCATTGGCATCCACTCATTCATTAAGAAAAATAAACTGTCGTTTATCCAGATAGGCAACCAACCAAGTAAAGGTGGCAATCTCCAAAACACGTCAAACGCATAATATCGGACCTCTTTACCTAGAAAAAAATAAACACTTTGGTTTGGATCTTTTACAAATTCTGCTTGGCCTCTTATAAATTTATATGTTTCAGGAACTTCAATTGCAAAACATAAGGCAAAAAATACAACAAGCAAAAATATCCATTGAAACAACTTTGGGTATTTTTTTAAATATTCCATGGTTTAGCTAATATTTTTTCTTCCTCCAAAAACTGTATCAATAATTGTTGAAGGTTTTATTGAGCCAATAATATTGTTATTTGAGTCAACCACTCCTACAATTTTTTCTTGAGTGAGAATTTTTTCTGCAACGTTTTCTATAATGTCGTCTTTTGAAACTTTAATATCTCCTAAATTGTCTTTATTGGAACTATCCATTACATCTTCAATGACTAAAACTTTCTCTCTTGGAACTTCCTCAGTAAATTTTCGTACATATTCGGTTGCAGGATTTAAAACTATATTAGCAGGTGTATCTAACTGCTCTATTATTCCATCTTTCATAATAGCAATTCGATCTGCTAATTTTAAAGCTTCATCAAAATCATGGGTAATAAACATAATAGTTTTTTGTAATTTTTCTTGCAGTCTTAAAAACTCATCTTGCATTTCTTTTCTTATTAATGGGTCTAATGCTGAAAATGGTTCATCTAAAAACCAAATATCAGGTTCCACTGCTAAAGATCGTGCAATCCCCACTCTTTGTTGCTGACCTCCTGAAAGTTCTCTTGGAAAATAATTTTCTCTTCCATCAAGTCCGACTAGTTTAACCATTTCCATTGCTCTACTAATACTATCTTCGGTCTTAGTACCTTTTATCTGAAGTGGAAAAGCAATATTTTCTACAACTGTTTTATGAGGTAACAAGGCAAAGCTTTGGAAAACCATACCCATTTTATTTCTTCTAAGCTCAATTAATTCCTTATTGTTTAATTGAAGCAGGTCTTGGCCTTCTATAAAAATTTTTCCTCCAGTTGCATCTGTTAATCTTGAAATACATCTTAGTAATGTTGATTTGCCTGAACCAGATAAACCCATCACCACAAGCATTTCTCCTTTTGCAACTTCAAACGAAGCGTTGTTAACTCCAACTATGCAACCATTTTCTTGAAATGTTTTTGCATCCACATTGCCGTTCGACTCTTCAAGCATTTTTTTGGCATTCTCACCAAAAATTTTATAAACTGACTCACACTTAATAATGGTCTCAGACATAAATCTTAATAAAGTTATATGAAATTCAATAAAATTTAAATGTTAATTATTGTAACCTTTCATCATTAAAAGTTCTTAATATAGTAAACTCTTGTATCAATACCTGTACTTAAAAAACTCAAAGCTTCTCCACTAACGGTAATAGTTTCGTCAACTCCTACATTGTTTCCACTTACTGTAAAACCTGCATAACACTTGCCTTTTTCTTGATCCCATTTGACAAAAGTTTCATCAATTTTATTTCCGTTTATTGTGTAAATCTCATGTGCTCTAAAATTTAAAAAATTAGCACCCATAATTGCTCTTTGTGGAATTAATTTTGTAGCTTTACATACTTGCTCATACACCTCATCAGTTAATCTATAATGGTCAGTTCCATCGAATGATACTAGTATTCCTGAAGGTAATTTAGATATTAACTCACTAAGTTTTCTCTCTTCAGCAATTCTTTGCTCCTCCAATTTCATTTTTTCAACAAGTTCGTCTCCACCTCCAAATATTCCATTTAGAACTGCAAAAAAAGCTATCACTATTGCTGTAACAATTATTAAGCCAATAAATTGCTTTGATGATTTTGAATTGTCTTCAGTTTTATTTAAACTATTTTCTTTTGACATTACTCTTGCAACTTTCCATTTATCCAAGTGCCTGATTTTTGCTTACCATCTGCCCAAGTAAAAGTTCCTTGACCGTTCATGAAACCTTTGGACCATTCGCCCTCATAAGTTGACCCGTCTGGAAATGTTAAAACTCCTTGTCCACTCCATTCACTATTTTTAAATTCACCTTTATAAATATATCCATTAGGCCATGTCTCAACTCCTTGACCTTCTTTTTTTGTTGCAACCCATTCGCCTTCATAAGTTGTCTTATCGGTATAAATCCATTTACCAAAACCATTTTCACAATTTCCTTCTTTACATCCTGTGCTTCGTGCAAAAGCGGAAGAACTAATTAAAAAACTTAAAAAAATGAAAATTATAAATTGTTTCATTGGTTTATTTTACACAAAATAGACTAAAAAAAAATCCCCCCCAAACAAGTTGGGGGAGATCTTAATTTTTTTACTTTTATCCTTATTTAGTAAAAGCTTTCCAAACTGACTCATTATCAGCTAACCATTTTTTAGCTGCATCTTCGTGAGTCATTTTGTCAACATCAACTAAAGCTGCCATTGCACCAATGTGACTTGTTGAGAATGACATCTTTTTAAATGCTGCTGCTGCATCTGGGTGAGTTTTTGGGAAATCCTCATGAACTGCTTTTTTCAAGTATCCATCAGGAGAACCACATTTACCATCACCACCATCTTCTGGTCTGCAACCTGCTGTGTATGGAGGGAAGTCAATAAATGTAAAACCAGCACCATCTGTAAAGTTTGGTGTCCAGTTAAAGATTATAGTTCCTCTTCCTTCTTTTTCAGCCGCTGCTAATTCTGCCCAAAGTGCATCTGCACCTCCAGCAAATTTAACCCACCAAAGATCACCTAAACCTAAAGCTTCAACTCTTTGTGGAATTAAATCACCATGCCAACTTTGAGGTCCTTCCAACATTCTTCCTTTTCCATCTGGAGAGTCAGGTGTTGTAAAGTTTTTAGCGCAGTCTGGATTTTTTAAAGCTGTCCAATCTGGTAGACCTGGGCATAAACCTTTTTCAACAACCCAGTTCGGATAACCCATATCTTCAAGAGTTCTTGCCTCATGATCACCCCAATCAAGTAAACCACCTTTATCTAAAGCAGTAGTAAATGATTTACCGAATGCAGACTCCCATACTTCGTGAGAAATAGTTACGTCTCCAATTCTGATTGATTCATAAACTGCTTGTGAGTCAGCGTTTACATACTTTACGTTGTTACCCATGCTTTCAAAAATTCCACCAATTACATACGCCATTACAATTTGTGATGACCAGTTATGAGTTGGGATTACGATGGGCTTTTTGCTATCAGCGTTAGAAATTCCTGAAAAACTTACTACAGAAATAACTAGAGCAGATAATAATGACATTATTTTTTTCATTTTTTCCCCTCTATTAATATTAATAACAACACTCTATGATAAAAAGATTAGTCAGGTAAAGGATAATTAGTTCTAAAAAATATATATATATTTAAACAATAAAATTGGTGATAAAAAATATATCAATAATAAAAAATTTTAGAAAATGTTTGGAACAAGTAAAGACATTAAATACCCTGGTTTAAATATTTTACCACCTGGAGTTGAAAGACATGTTGTTAATGGAGGTGCTCTTACGGCTTTTCAAATTTTTCCAGATGATGAATTAGAAATTATTAATAATGAAGGTAATCAAATTTGTGAAATCATTTGTTTTAATAAAGACGGTAAATCTGATGTCGGAATTTTAAATTTAAAATCAAACAATGAAAAAAATTTCATTAAAAATATTCTTAATG
The DNA here is from genome assembly GCA_902570835.1 of uncultured Pelagibacteraceae bacterium. Lineage (GTDB taxonomy): Bacteria > Pseudomonadota > Alphaproteobacteria > Pelagibacterales > Pelagibacteraceae > Pelagibacter. The sequence continues at coordinate 15,102 of CACFZQ010000018.1, forward strand.
GTAAAGATGAAACAATATTAGCAACAAATCATCAACTAAAAAAAAGAAACTTAAATATTTCAGATTCAAAATCTTCAATCATATTTGATACAGATACTAAAGCAGGAGAAAGTATCAAATTTAAATCACAAGATAAGTGTTATGCTATTTTTGCTGCACCTGGAGAAGATATGGATGTTACAAATCAAAATCCTCCAAGTGATTTAACAATTTTTATTAAGAGATCTAAAATCGTTAACGATAAAGAATTAAATGTAATACCAGATCCTGTCTTTGAACCATTATATGAAGAAAATATAAATAAAGAAACTTCTATATCTTACCAAGTTAAAGAAGGAGATTATATTCAGGTAATCAGTCCAACTGGAAGACAGTGTTCTGACTTCGTAGCATTTGATACAAAAAAATTAGAAAAAGGAATAGAAAAAGGATTAGATTGGCAAACAACTAGAACTTTTATGGGAAATACTTTCCCTGGTCCTGGATTGCATTCAAAATTTTATGATACTGATCATGAACCCTTGGTAGAGGTAATAAGAGATACAGTTGGTAAGCATGATACTTTTAATCTTGCTTGTACTTCAAAATATTATGAAGATGCTGGTTACTTTGGTCATCCTAATTGCTCAGATAATTTAACTGAGAGTATGTCTAAATATGGAGTTCAAAAACAAAAAGGATGGCATGCTATTAACCTTTTTTTTAATACTTCTGCTGCGGGTTTAAATTCTGTTATATCTGATGAATCTTATTCTAGACCGGGAGATTATGTAATGTTTAGAGCTTTAAAAGATTTAACAATTGGAACAACAGCTTGTCCTAGCGATATTGATGCATGTAATTCGTGGAATCCTACTGATATTTTTGTTAGAACTTATGATAAAAATAAAGAATTCAGTAAATCATTTGCGTTTCGAATGAAAACAGACTCAGAAAAAAAATTAACTAGAAATTCCGGATTTTACGAAAGAACTTCAAAGCTTACTAGAAACTTTGTTGATGCAAGAGGTTTTTGGTTACCGAATGATTATACTAAACATGGTTTAGTTAATGAATACAATGCTTGCAGAAAAGACGCTGTGTTAATTGATTTATCTTCATTAAGAAAATTTGAAATAATAGGTCCTGATGCAGAAGAGTTAATGAACTACACACTTACAAGAAATATAAAAAAACTTTCTGTAGGTCAGGTGGTTTATTCAGCTATGTGTTATGAAAATGGAATGATGTTTGATGATGGAACTCTCCTAAGATTAAGCGAAACAGGTTTTAGATGGATTTGTGGTGATGAATATGCTGGAGAATGGTTAAAAGAAATTGCTAAGAAAAAAAATTTCAATGCCAATGTTAAAAATTCAACAGATCAAATAAGTAACGTTTCTTTACAGGGACCGAAAAGTAGAGAAATTTTAAAAAAAATTATTTTTACACCACCTACTCAACCATCGATCGATGAATTAGGATGGTTTAGGTTCACCATTTGCAGAATAGAAGAACTACAGGGAATTCCTCTAATTATTTCAAGAACTGGTTACACCGGAGAACTTGGTTATGAAATATGGTGTCATCCAAAACATGCTCCTAAAGTTTGGGATAAATTAATGGAAGCAGGAAAGGATGATGGTTTAATTCCTGCTGGTTTTGCTGCTCTTGATAAACTTAGAATAGAAGCTGGATTAATTTTATTTGGAAATGAATTTGATGGTCAACAAGACCCCTTTGAAGCAGGGATTGGTTTTGTAGTTCCCTTAAAAACAAAAGAAGAGGACTTCATTGGTAAAGAAGAATTAATAAAAAGAAAAAACAATCCACAGAAAAAATTAGTTGGATTAGAATTAATCGGAAAAGAAATTGCAGGTCATGGTGATTGTGTTCATATTGGTAGAGCTCAAGTGGGTATTGTTACAAGTGGATGTCTATCATCAACACTAAATAAAAATGTAGCTCTTTGTAGAATAGATGCTCAATATTCAGAAATTGGAACTGAAGTTGAAGTTGGAAAAATTGATGGTCACCAAAAAAGAATTAGTGCAAAAGTTGTTGGCTTCCCATTCTACGATCCAACTAAGTCTAGAGTGAGATCATAAAAAAATGCCGAAAGAAAAAAAAACCCTATTAGATTTCTGGGAAGAACAAATGAAACAATCCCATACTGCTAGTAATTATTTTTTCAGAAAATCACCTTCTCACTATCACATGATGTTGTTAGTTATGTCAGCTTTCAAAGAAGGAAAAAAATTATCAGTTGAAGAATTAAAAACAAAATTATTTAAAACTTCTCGACCAAAATCAGCTTTAATAATTAATGAAGCTGTCGAAAAAGGATTCTTTAAACTTGAAAAAACTTCAACTGATCAGCGAATTAAAAATATAGTTCCTAGCGAGTCATTTATTAGAGAATTTAATCACTATTTAGAAACACTCAAAAACATCAGTTATTAATTCGTTTATTTGACCGATATTAAAAATATCTAAATTTTATATATAATTTTTACTTCTATAAATAAGTATATTAATTACCATTATCAAAAAATAATGTTTTGATATGACGACATTACCTTCAAAAGCAAAAGTAGTAATAATCGGTGGTGGAATACACGGTTTAAGTACTGCATGGAAACTTTCAGAAACTTACAAAAATCCTGGCGATATAGTTGTGTTAGAAAAAAAAGATACGGCTGCTGGTGCAAGTGGAATTGCATGTGGGGTTGTAAGAAATAATTATTTTCAGCCAGCAATGAGAGAGTTGATGGCTCATTCAGTTTCAGTTTGGGAAAGTGATCCTAAGGCATTTAAATATAATCCAGTTGGATACTTACAAATTTCTCCAGAAGTAATGCACGAAGATGTTGCAAGTATTTATGAACAGCAAAAAGCAATTGGATATGAGTCGGTTTTTATTGAAGGAGAAAAAGATTGCACAAATTACATGAAGGGAATTTTTGATGATTGGCAAGCTCAAGATATCACATCTATACTTCATGAAAAAAAAGGTGGATACGCTTTTAATAAAGATTCAATTAAAGCCCTAGAGAACAAATCTACATCTAATGGTGTTCAAGTTATGAAAGGTGTAAGAGTAACTGGTTTTAAAAAAGGAAGTAACAGTCAAGCAGTTACAGGAGTTGAAACCGACAAAGGAACTATTGAATGTGAACAAGTAGTTGTTGGTGCAGGACCATGGGCAAGAGATTTTTGGAATATGTTAGAGTTACCAAAGACAGCTCACATAAAAGCTAAAGATGGTAAAATGCATGAAACTGATATGTGGACTTACTGGATGCTTCAAGAAGGAGTTATAGGAGTTGAGCCAGATTTCTTAAAAACAAATGATGGTAAACAACCACCTGTAGTTCACGTTGACTCAACAGCACCATTATATTCTGACAAAACACAAAAATTATTAACAGACAAAATTTGGGGAATTTATTATAAACCTGATATTGAAGGTTTAGGTGTACAAGGTGGAACTTCTCCTTACATTGTTAAAAAACATTTTGATCAAGTAAATGTTGATCCTTATGGAATTGAGTCTCCAGAGTATCAAACGACAGATGCTTTTAGTGAAATGTGGTGTTCAGCACTTGCACATTGCCAAAAAAGGTTTGAGGGAAAATCAGATTTATACAGAAAAGGACCATCGGGTGGTTTGGGATGTATGACACCTGACTCTTTTCCAATCTTCGATAGATTTTTTGAAAACGTCTACATGATTGCTGATGCTAATCACGGATATAAAATGATTGGTGTTGGTGAACTTGTTGCAAAAGAAATTCTTGGTACTGAAAGTGATTTATTGAAACCGTTTAGATTCAACCGTTACGAGAAGGGTGAACTTCATCCTACTTCTAACAGTCCGTTCCCTTGGAGTTAAACTCTAAGCCTAGACACAAATAAAATTTTCAGCTACGTTTGAATAAATTAAATTCATTGAGAGGTGAAAATGACAGATCTAGAGAAACACGTTAACCAACCGGGTCGTGCTAAATTAGTAAAAGATGTAAGAGCAAAAATTAAAGAGTTAGGAATAACTTATATTTATTTTCAATTTATTTCAGTAACAGGAAGAGTTGTGGGAAAAGGTATTCCTGCTGATCATTGGGAAAGAACTGCTGAAAAAGGTTTTCAATTAGTTTATGGTTCTACTGCAAACTTATTTTTAGATCGTCACAATAATTACATCGGTTATGGTCCGGAGGCTATGGAGCTTGTAGGTATTCCTGATCCAGAAACTTTTGTACAATTACCTTGGGATAAAAGAGTTGCTCGAGTTTTCTGTACTTGTTTTAGAAATAGAGAAGAAAGAGAAAATCCAGGCGGTCACTTAACTTCAGACTGTAGAGGAAATTTAAGAATTTTCATGGACGAATTTAAGAAAAAACATGGTCTTGAATTAAGAGTTGGTACTGAACCTGAAATGATGTGGTTGACTAAAAATGAAGATGGAACACCGTCAGGTAAAGGTTTCTCAAAACCTTTCTGTTACCATATTGATCAATTCGAGTCATTAAGACCGGTATTTATGCAAGTAATAGAATATGCAAATGCTATGGGCCTTGATATGATTCAAGGTGACCATGAAGATGCGCCAGGTCAATTAGAATTAAACTGGACTTATGATAACGTTTTAAGAAATGCGGATAGATTATCTACTTACAGACAAATTTGTGCACAAGTAGCAAGAGAACATAATTTAATTGCTTGCTTTATGACAAAACCTTTTATGGGTGTTTCTGCAAGTGGTTGCCATACAAACATGTCTTTATGGAAAGGTGGAAAGGTTAAAGTAAATAAACTTGGTCATAAATCTTTACCAGGAGTTGATGGAGTTTTTAGTTATGTTGAGGGTGGAACAAACACTTTCATGCCTGATACTAAGGATATGCAAATGCCAGGTAAAATTGGTTTACAATCTATTGCAGGTATAATGAAACACTTGCCAGCATTAACAGCTCTTGGATCTTCAACTGTAAACTCTTACAGAAGATTATGGGATCAAGGATTTTGGGCACCTGTTTATGCTGACTGGGGATATCAAAACAGAACTTGTGGTTTAAGAGTTTCTGCTCCAGGTAGATTTGAGTATAGATCAGTAGACTCGATGCATAATCCTTACTTGTTAGGTGCTGCTTTATTAAAAGCTTGTGACGAAGGAATAAGTAAGAAAATGAAACCAGCTGCTCCAGAGTCTAGAAATATTTACGAAGCTCAAAAAGCAGGTAAAGATGTTAAAAAACTTCCATTAAGTTTAGGTGAAGCTTTGGATAGACTGGCAGAGGATGAAGTAATCAAATCTGCAATGCCAGATGAAATGTATAAAGTTTTCCATTGGTACAAAAATGATGAGTGGGAAAGATTTCTTGGCGCAACAACGCAATGGGATCTGGATACTTATCTTGATTGTCTACCGTAGGTCTTAAAAAAATATAGAAAGGGTAT
>CACFZQ010000019.1:0-18501 GCA_902570835.1 uncultured Pelagibacteraceae bacterium
ATGTAATGCTTTCCAAAATGAAAGAATATATTGATGTAATAATTCCACGAGGTGGAAAAAATCTTGTAAGAAAAGTTCAAGAACTTTCTAAAATTCCTATAATTGGTCATCTTGAGGGTATTTGTCATATATATGTCGACAAAGACGCTGAACTAAAGATGGCAAATAGAGTTGTAGTTAACGCAAAATTAAGAAACACCAGCATATGTGGGGCGACTGAAACCATTATTCTACATAAAAATATTGTTAAAAAATTTAGCAATACAATCCTGGGCAATTTGGAAAAAAATGGTTGTAAAATTTATGGAGAAAAGACTTTGGCTAAATTTTACAAAGGTAAAATTTTTAAAGTTACTGAAAAAGATTGGTCCACAGAATATTTAAGCTCAACAGTTTCAGTTAAAATAGTAAACAACCTCAATGAAGCTATAAGTCATATTAATAAGTATGGAACAATGCATACAGACTCAATAATTACAAAAAACAAAAAAACAGCTAATCAATTTCTAAAAGAAGTCAAAAGCTCTATTGCTATGCATAACACTTCAACTCAATTTGCAGATGGAGGTGAATTTGGGTTCGGAGGAGAAGTTGGAATTTCTACCAATGTATTACCACCAAGAGGGCCAGTAGGACTTAATCAACTTGTTTCATATAAATATCAAATTACAAGTAACGGTAAAATAAGAAATTAATTTGAAATTAAATAAGACAAAAATAGGAATTTTAGGAGGATCATTTGATCCTGCTCATAAAGGTCATCTGGCAATTTCAAAAGAAGCAAAAAAAAGATTTGAGCTTAAAAACATTATTTGGGCAATCACAAAAAAAAATCCTTTTAAAAATCAAAGCAAAACTTCAATTACTGAAAGAATAAAATTCTGTAAAAAAATTGTTGGTAACAATTCATTTATAAAAGTGAGATTTTATGAAAATAAAATTAATTCAAATAAAACAATCGATTTAATTAATCATTTGAAAAAAAATAAAAATATTGAAATCTATTTTTTAATGGGAGCAGATAACTTAATAAATTTTCACAAATGGTACAAATCAAAATCTATTTCACAAAAGTGTAATATTTTAGTTTTCGATAGACATGGCTATAAAAAAAACTCGTTAAAATCAAAGACATTTAGGGCTCTAGGTAATACCACCCTCAAATTCATAGAGTTTAATAAAGTCAACATTTCATCTTCTCAATTAAGAAAAATTTGATAGTCTAAATTTAATTAATGGATAAAATCTCAGATCTCAAAGAAATTGTAATCACCACATTAGATCTTAACAAAGCTGAAGACATAGTAACTATCGATCTAAAAGATAAAAGTTCGATGGCAGATTATATGATAATAGCAAGTGGTACATCATCTAGACATATACAGTCTTTATCTGAACAAGTGTTAGGAAAGCTTAAAGATAATGGAATTAAAGACTCTAAAATTGAAGGTAAAGAAAGTAGTGAATGGAAATTAGTAGACGGTATAGATCTAATCGTTCATATTTTTCACCCAGAGAAAAGAAAATTTTATGAATTAGAAAAAATCTGGTCAGAATTTATTCCTAAAGAAAAAGTAATGATATGAAAATAATTAAATATTACTCATTTATTTTTTTATCGTTTTTTTATTTAAGTTCAGCAAACTCTTCTGAAGTAGATATTTACAAAAAGATAGATTTATTTGGTGAGGTTTTAGAAAAAATAAATAGAGAGTATATCGATGAGATCAACCAATCCGAAAGCATGGACTCTGCTATAAATGGTTTACTTCAATCTTTAGACCCTTATTCTTCTTATATGTCTCCTGAAATTCTGGAGGAGATGCAAACAGAAACTAGCGGTGAATTTGGTGGCCTTGGAATTGAGGTAGGCATGGAAGCAGGAGTTGTTAAAGTTATTTCACCTATTGACGACACACCAGCATCAAAAGCTGGATTAAAAGCTGGTGATTACATTGTGAAAATTAATGATACCCAAGTTCAAGGAAAATCACTAAGTGAAGCTGTTGATTTAATGCGAGGTCCAGTAGGTTCAAGTATAGAATTAACAGTTAGACGTAGAGGAGAGAAAAAAGCGTTAACATTTAATATCACTAGAGAAATAATTGAAATTCAATCAGTTAAGTCAGAGTTACTAGAGGAAAATATTGGCTATATTAGATTAACTTCATTTAATGAAAACAGCAGTGATCAAATAGAAAAACAAATAGAGGAACTAAAAAAAAATAAAAATCTTAATTCATTTATTTTGGATTTAAGAAATAATCCAGGTGGATTACTAAACCAAGCAATAAGAATATCTGATTTCTTTTTAGAAAATGGTGAAATTGTCTCCACAAAAAGTAGAAAAAAATCTGATAATAGAAAATGGTTCGCAAAAAAAGGAGACATAACTGACGGAAAAACTTTATTAGTACTGATAAATTATGGATCAGCTTCAGCATCAGAAATTGTTGCAGGAGCTTTAAAAGACCACAAAAGAGCAATTGTTATAGGTGAAAACAGTTATGGAAAAGGTTCAGTCCAATCTATTATTCCTCTTAAAAATAAAGGCGCAATACGTTTGACTGTTGCAAAATATTATCTTCCATCTGGAAAATCTATATCTGAGGTTGGTGTACGTCCAGACATAGAAGTGAATGAAGATGGTGATAATTTTAAAATAAGAACCGACACAGATAACCAGCTTAATTACGCAATTAAATTACTTAACGGATAAAATGAAAAAAGATTTAAATAATCTTCCACTAAGAAGTGGAGTTGGAATTGTTGTGTTAAATAAAGAGAACAAAGTATTTGTTGCAAAAAGAATAGATAACCCCAAAAATTTTTGGCAAATGCCCCAGGGTGGTGTAGATGAAGGTGAGGATTTTTTAAAAGCTGCTTACAGAGAACTTGAAGAAGAAACCAGTATTAAAAACGTTGAACTAATTAAAGAATTAAATGGAACTATAACTTATGAACTTCCAGATAGATTGCTTGGTTTGATTTGGAAAGGAAAGTACAGAGGTCAAAAACAAAAATGGTTTTTAATGAGATTTGTTGGGACAGATAATGAAATAAATATCAAAACCAAACACCCTGAATTTTTAGAATGGAAATGGGTAGAACTCGATAAAATTACAGACTTAGTAGTTGATTTTAAACTACACGTGTACAAAGAAGTTAAAGATAAAGTAAAAAAAATTCTTAATTAAGAGTTTTTAAAACTTCAATTTTTTGATCTACTAAATATTTAGCTTGATCATTAATATCTGACTTTCCTGCCTCTTCTTCAGCTTTTTTCAGTAAATCCTGTTGAACAGATTTATCCATATCAGATAAATTATAAATTGAGCTTGTTAGAATAGATAAATTATTATTTTTAAACTCTACTATACCATCCTCAACATAATAATTTTCATCACCAGATTTCGAGCTTACTTTAATGATGCCAGGTTTTAAAAATGAGATAATTGAAATGTGATCTTTTAATATCCCCATTTCTCCCTCAAAAGCAGGTACTACTACTTCTGATACATCTTCTTTAACTAAAAAAGATTTTTCAGGATTTACTATCTCAATTTTAAATTCCTCGCTCATTAAGCTGCGGCTTCTTTTTCCATTTTTTGAGCTTTTTCAATAGCCTCTTCGATTGTACCAACCATGTAGAAAGCTGCTTCTGGCAGGTGATCATATTCACCTTTACAGATTGCATCAAATCCTTTGATTGTTGATTCAAGATCAACCAATTTTCCTGGTGAACCTGTAAATACTTCAGCAACAAAGAATGGCTGAGATAAAAATCTTTGAATTTTTCTTGCTCTTGCTACAACTAATTTATCTTCCTCAGATAATTCGTCCATACCAAGAATAGCAATAATATCTTGAAGTGATTTATAAGATTGTAAAATTCTTTGAACATCTCTTGCAACTCTATAATGTTCGTCACCAACTACTCTTGGATCTAAAATTCTTGAAGTAGAGTCTAATGGATCTACTGCAGGATAGATACCAATTTCAGCTATTTGTCTTGAAAGTACCGTAGTAGCATCTAAGTGAGCAAATGATGTTGCAGGTGCTGGATCAGTTAAGTCATCGGCTGGAACATAAATCGCTTGCACAGAAGTAATTGATCCTTTGTTTGTTGTTGTAATTCTTTCTTGAAGGTTACCCATATCTGTAGCTAGTGTAGGCTGATATCCTACAGCTGAAGGAATTCTACCTAATAAAGCAGATACTTCTGATCCAGCTTGAGTAAATCTAAAAATATTATCAACGAAAAATAAAACGTCTTGTCCTTCTTGATCTCTAAAATATTCTGCTACTGTTAATCCAGTTAAAGCAACTCTTGCTCTTGCTCCTGGAGGTTCATTCATTTGTCCATAAACTAATGCAGCTTTAGAACCAGGGCCATCTTTTTTTATTACCCCTGAATCCATCATTTCATGATAAAGGTCATTCCCTTCTCTAGTTCTTTCTCCAACACCAGCAAAAACTGAAAATCCACCATGAGCTTTTGCGACGTTGTTAATCAATTCCATAATTAAAACTGTTTTACCAACACCCGCACCTCCAAATAGTCCAATTTTTCCTCCTTTAGCATATGGTGCTAATAGGTCGATAACTTTAATACCAGTAACTAATATTTCAGTTTCGGTTGATTGATCATTAAATTCAGGTGCAGCTCTGTGAATAGGCCAGCTTTCTTTAGTTTTAACCTCACCTCTTTCGTCAATTGGCTCACCAATTACATTAATAATTCTACCTAAAGTTTCTGGTCCAACAGGAACTTGAATAGGAGCATTTGTATTTACAACTTCATCTCCTCTTTTTAATCCTTCAGTAGCATCCATTGCAATAGTTCTTACTGTAGATTCTCCTAAGTGCTGAGCAACCTCTAAAACTAATCTGTTATCACCGTTTTTACATTCTAATGCTGTTAAAATTTCTGGTAGTTCTCCTTCAAATTTTACGTCTACTACTGCTCCAATAACTTGTGTGATTATTCCTTTGCTCATAATTATAAACTTTCTGCTCCTGATATGATTTCTATTAGTTCTTTAGTAATTGCTGCCTGACGACTTCTATTATACTCGATAGTAAGTTTGTCAACCATTTCACCTGCGTTTCGGGTTGCATTATCCATCGCACTCATTCTGGATCCTTGTTCGCTAGCTGAATTCTCTAACATTGCCTTAAATATTTGTGTTGAAATATTTTTTGGCAACAAATTGCTTAAAATTTCATCTTCGTCTGGTTCAAATTCATAACTTTCATCTGAACTATTTTCATTTCCTTCATCATTTAAAGGAATTATTTGTTGAGCTTGTGGGATTTGTGTAATTACATTTTTAAATTTATTGTAAAAAATTGTACATACATCAAACTCACCTGCTTCAAATTTTTCAATAATAATTTTTCCTACTTTGTCTGCATCAAAATAATTAGCATTCTTTGACTCTTTAAATGAGATGTTTTCAATTATTTTATCACCATAAGTTCTCTTAAGTTGGTCATTACCTTTTGAACCTACAGTAATAATTTTAAGTTCTTTATTCTCATCTAAAATTTTAGAAAAATAACTTTTTGCTTTCTTAATTATATTTGAGTTAAATCCACCACACAAACCTCTATCCGATGTCATAACAACGCAAAGATGAACTTTGTCTTGTCCAGTACCAGCTAACAACTTTGGTGCATTTTCTTTATCTGAAATTCCACTAGAAAGGTTTAAAATTACATTGTTCATTTTTTCTGAATAAGGTCTTCCTTTTTCAGCACTTTCTTGTGCTTTTCTTAATTTTGCAGCCGCAACCATTTTCATAGCTTTAGTAATCTTTTGTGTAGACTTTACACTGGCTATTCTCTTTTTTAGGTCGTCTAAACTTGCCATATCTAATTAAGATTTAAGGGTTTCCTTTAATTGAGCAATCAGTTCAACTAATAACTTTTCTTTATCCTCTTCAAGTTTTCCTGAACTTTGTATCGACTCAATAATCTCGGGTTTTTCTGATTTACATTTCTCTATGATTTTACTTTCAAAACCTGCAACATTTTTTAAATCAATATCATCAAGATATCCTTTAACACCACAGAAAACCGAAATTACTTGTTCAGCAACTGTCATTGGAGAATATTGTTTTTGTTTTAGAAGCTCAGTTAATTTTGATCCTCTATTCAATAGCTGTTGAGTAGACGCATCTAAATCCGATCCGAATTGAGCAAATGCTGCCATTTCTCTATATTGAGCAAGCTCAAGTTTCATTGATCCTGAAACTTTTTTCATCGCTTTAGTTTGAGCAGATGAACCTACCCTAGAAACTGACAATCCAACGTTAATTGCAGGTCTAATTCCTTGGTTAAATAATTCAGTTTCTAAGAAAATCTGACCATCTGTAATTGAAATTACGTTTGTTGGAATAAACGCTGAAACGTCTCCACCTTGAGTTTCAATAATTGGAAGTGCTGTTAAAGATCCTCCGCCATGTTCATCACTCAATTTCGCAGCTCTTTCTAACAATCTACTATGTAAGTAGAACACATCTCCTGGGTAAGCCTCACGTCCAGGAGGTCTTCTTAATAGAAGAGACATTTGTCTATAAGCAACTGCTTGTTTTGATAAATCATCATAGATAATTAACGCGTGCATTCCATTATCTCTGAAATATTCACCCATAGCACAACCAGTATATGGAGCTAAAAACTGAAGTGGTGCTGAGTCAGATGCTGTTGCTGCAACAATCGTTGTATATTCCATTGCACCAGCTTCTTCTAAAGTTTTTTGAATTTGTCTAACAGTTGATCTCTTCTGACCTACGGCTACATAAATACAATATAATTTTTGTTTTTCGTCACCTGATTCATTGATCTTTTTTTGGTTTATAATCGCGTCAACAGCAACAGCAGTTTTTCCTGTCTGTCTATCACCAATGATTAATTCCCTTTGTCCTCTTCCAATTGGAACCAAACTATCAATTGATTTTAAACCTGTTTGCATTGGTTCGTTAACTGATTGTCTAGGAATAATTCCAGGGGCTTTAACCTCTACTCTGCTTTTTTGTACACTTTTATCTAATGCACCTTTACCATCAATTGGATTTCCCAAACCATCTACTACTCTACCTAGAAGTTCTTTTCCTACTGGTGTATCAACAATATTTCCTGTTCTTTTTACAACATCTCCCTCTTTAATATTTCTATCATCACCAAAAATTACAACACCAACATTTTCGCTCTCTAAGTTTAAGGCCATACCTTTAGAACCATCAGAAAATTCAACCATCTCTCCAGCCTCAACATTGTCAAGGCCATAAATTCTAGCGATACCGTCTCCAACTGATAAAACTTGACCAACTTCAGTAACCTCAGCTTTATCTCCAAAATTTTTAATTTGTTCTTTTAATATCTTTGTAACTTCTGAAGGATTTATTTCCATTTATGCCTCTATCATTCTATTTTCGATTTGTTGTAATTTACTTTTAATTGAGGTATCCACCATAGTACTCCCTACCTGTACCACCAAACCTCCTATTAAACTTTCATCATGCTTGTAGTTTAATTTTATTTTTGAACTAAAATTTTTAGTTAATTCCTCTGTAATTTGTGTAATTTCATCATTAGACAACTCTTTAGCTGACTTTAATTCTGCTTTTAACTCACCTCTTTTTTCTGAACAAATTTCAATGAAACTTTTAAGAATTCTTTCCACAAAAAAGAACCTCCTTTTTTGAATTAAAAAACTTAAGAAGTTTTTTAACAATTGATCAAATTTATAATTTTCTGAAATTGTATTAACTACTTTTAATAAATCATCTTGGCTAGTAGTTGGATCTTTTATTAAATTTGAAAAATCTTGACTTTGTTCTAATAATTTTAGAATTGAAAGTGATTGCTCCTCTATTTGGGATGTAACATTGCTTTCAGTAGATAATTCATAAAGCGCAAGTGAATACCTTTCTGCTGAAGTAATTGAAAATCCTGTGTCTTTGCTCAACTTGATACCTCTAAAATGTTGAAGATTATTTTAAAATCACGCTCTAATTAACATATGACCTTTATGTCTTCAAGTGACTGATTGACGAAAAGGTCCTCTTTTTTGGGCCTAATTGAAGTTAATTGGATCAACATCAACTGAAAGTTTTATTCCTTTAGAAAATTTGTATTTTGGAACTGATTTTGCAATAGCATTTTGTAGTTTCATAGATTTTGAACCTCTAATTAAAAATCTGACCCTAAAATTTCTTTTTAACCTAAATATAGGGGCCTCAACTGGACCTAGTATATTTCCCTCAATATTATTTTCTAAATAATTTTTAAAGTCATAAGCCTCTTTTTCTAATTTTTTTTGATTTTCTCCAGTCATAATCAGCGAAATAAATCTTTGATAAGGTGGAAGTTTATTTTTTTTTCTAATTTCTAGTTCTCTTTTTAAAAATATATCAGGATTTTTATTTGTAATTTCTAATATCATATTCTTATTATTATTGTAAGTTTGAAAATATACTGTTGCAGGTTTTCCTGTTCTTCCAGCTCGTCCTGATAACTGATGATATAACTGCAAATTTTTTTCTGCGCCTCTTAAATCATTCCCGTTAGCTGATAAATCAATATCAACAACAACAATACAATTTAAACTTGGAAAGTGAAATCCTTTAGAAATTAATTGTGTACCAACTAATATCTCAATTTGATTATTTACGATTCTTTCTAACTTATTTGATGAGTCTTTTTTATTCATTGTATCACTTGAAAAAATTTCAACTTCTTTATTGGGGAATTTTTTTTTAACTTCCTCAGATATTCTCTCTACACCAGGTCCGCTAAAGACAAAATTACATTCACCCTCTTTTGAACAATCTCTTTTTAAATCAGCTTTAAAACCACAATAGTGACATAATAAATTATTTTTATTTTTATGATAAACAAGATTGATAGTACAATTTGGACAAGAATAACTTGTTAAACAATTTTTACACAAGGCATGAGGTGAAAAACCTCTTCTATTTAAAAAAAATAAAACCTGATCTTTTCTCTCAAGGTGAAAATTTACTTTTTCAATTATTTTATCTGATAACCACGATTGTTTTTCGAGTTTGGTCTTATTAAGATCTATAATTTCATAATTTGGTAATGAAGCATTTTTATATCTCTCTGTAAGTCTTGATAAGGAATATTTTCCTTTTTGAATATTTTCAAAAGTTTCAATTGATGGAACAGCGGTAACTAAATTAACTGGTATATTTTCAAATGAAGCTCTAGAGATTGCCATATCCCGTGCATTATAAGTTACACCTTCATCTTGTTTAAACGATTGATCGTGTTCTTCATCTACAATTATCATACCTAGATTTTTAAAAGGTAAAAATAATGATGATCTTGCTCCTATAATTACTTTAACTTCTCCATTTGATATTCCACTCCAAATTAATTCTTTCTTTTTTCTTGAAACTCCTGAGTGCCACACTGCTGCATTAAAACCAAAATATTCATTAAATTTTTTTTCAAATTGACCTGTCAAACCTATCTCAGGTAACAAAATTAAGCCCTGATATCCTTGTTTTATAAGGTTTTTCAAAGCTTCAAAATATACAAGAGTTTTACCTGATCCTGTTGTTCCTTGTAACACGTGCACTCTAAAATTTTGGTTAGTACTTACCATTTCTTCATATGCTTTGATTTGATCTTTGGTTAATTTTATGGATGTATTTTTAATTTCACTTTTAAAATTATTATAAGAACTTAGCTCCTTATTTTCTATTGCATGACTGCTTAATAAAATAAGCTTTAGAGCCATTCCTTTTGGAATAATATTGTACTCTGAAAACCAGTTTAAAAATTTAATAGTATTTTTTTTTAGAGGAGTCACATCTAACTTCTTCAAAACTTTTTTTATTTTAAATGTTTTGTTGCTATTTTTTTCAAATTCATCCCAAACTACACCTGTAATTTTTGATTTACCAAAAGGAACTTCCACGTAGTCTCCTAATTTGAGATCAACACTACTTTCATAAGTAAATGGATGATTAAAAATATTAGGTAAAAGAATCGGAAATTTCATATTTTTATAATATGAAAAAAAATTAAGAGTGTATCGCTCTTTTATCTACTGATAATGCAGCTTCTTTAACTGCCTCTGAAAATGTTGGGTGTGCATGACATGTTCTTGCTATATCTTCTGAGCTTGCACCAAATTCCATAGCTACACCTATTTCTGCGATTAATTCTCCTGCATGAGGACCTATAATATGAGCTCCTAATACTTTATCTGTTTGCTCATCTGCCAATATTTTTACAAATCCCTCAGCATCATCAATTGCTTTAGCTCTAGAATTTGCCATAAATGAAAATTTACCAACTTTATACTTTTGATTAAGTTCTTTTAATTGTTCTTCTGTTTTTCCTATAGATGCAACTTCTGGAGTAGTATAGATAACACCAGGAATTGTATCATAATTAACATGTCCAGATTGTCCTGCAATATTTTCAGCGACTGCAATTCCTTCATCTTCAGCTTTATGAGCAAGCATTGGTCCTACTATTACATCACCAATAGCAAAAATATTTTCAATATTTGTTTTAAAAGTTTTATCAGTTTTTATTCTTTTTCTTTCATCTTGATCAATTCCTACTGCATCTAAATTTAATCCATCCGTATTTGGTTTTCTTCCAACAGAAATTAACACTACATCACATTCAAAATTATTTTTATTGCCATCTTTATCTACTGTTGAAACAACTGCTCCATTATTATTTTTCTGAATTGTTTCAACTTTGTTTTGCATGTTAAATTTAATACCTTGTTTTTTTAAAATTTTCATAAACTCAGATGAAATTTCTTTATCCATTCCAGGTGTAATATGATCTAAAAATTCTACTACCTGAACTTCTGAACCTAATCTTGACCAAACAGAACCCATCTCTAAACCAATGTAGCCACCTCCAACTACAACCATTTTATTTGGTACCTTTTCTAATTTTAAAGCCCCTGTGGAGGAAACAATTACTTTTTCATCAATATCAATTCCAGGTAATGAAACTGGCACGGATCCAGTTGCTATAACTGTTTTTTCTGACTCGATAATTGTCTCATTATTCTTGTCATCTTTAATTGAAATTTGATTTTTTGATTTAAAGCTTCCGTGACCTTTAAAATAAGTAACTTTGTTTTTTTTTAAAAGAAATTCAACACCTTTTGTCAATATTGTTACGGCTTTATCTTTACTTTTCATCATCTTTTCAAGGTTAAGTTTCACCTCACCTATCTCGATGCCCTTATTGGATAAATTTTTTACTTTATGAAATTCTTCCGAAAGATTTAATAAACTTTTTGAAGGTATACAGCCAACATTTAAGCAAGTTCCTCCTAATGAGCCTCTTGATTCTATACAAGCTGTTTTTAAACCTAGTTGTGCAAGCCTAATCGCACAAACATAACCACCTGGCCCTCCTCCAATAACTACAGCTTGAAATTTTTCTGACATTTAAATATCCAAAAATAATCTTCTAGGATCTTCTAGATTTTCTTTAATCATTTTTAAGAAAGAAACAGATTCTTTGCCATCAATAATTCTATGATCATATGAAAGAGCTAAATACATAATAGGTCTTATTTTTATTTCACCATCTACAACCACTGGTCGCTCTACAATGTTATGCATCCCAAGAACACCAGATTGAGGCAAGTTTAAAATTGGAGTTGATAACATTGAGCCATACACTCCACCATTACTGATAGTAAATGTTCCTCCTTGTAGATCTTCAATTGTCAATTTTCCATCTCTAGCTTTTTCTGAAATATCTTTAATATTTTTTTCTATATCAGCAAACGAAAGCTCGTCTGCATTTCTTAAAACTGGAACGACCAAACCTTTGTCCGTACCTACAGCAAAACTTATATTGTAATAGTTTTTGTATATGATTTCATCACCATCAATTTCAGCATTAACAGCAGGGAAATGCTTTAAGGCTACCACACATGCTTTAACAAAGAATGACATGAAGCCTAATTTAATTCCATATCTGCTTTGAAAGTCTTGTTGATTTTCTTTTCTCATTTCCATGATATTGGCCATGTCAACTTCATTAAAAGTTGTAAGCAATGCAGCATTTTCTTGAGCTTGTTTTAATCTCTTAGCAATTGTCTGTCTTAGTCTGGTCATTTTAATTCGTTCTTCTTGACCATATTGAATTTTTCTCTCTGACGGTTTTGGATTTGCTCCCATTAAACTTATAAGATCTCCTTTTAAAACCTGACCATTTTTTCCTGAACCTTGAACTGAACCAATATCAATATTATTTTCGGTTACAATTTTTCTGACAGCAGGAGACAAAGTATCATTTCTATTCTCCCTAACTGGTGCTGGGCTTGGCACTACTTCCTCAGTTAAAACCAAAGGCTTAGGTTTTTTAGTTTCTTGTTTTTCTTCCTCAAAAATTTGTGGTTCTTTTTTACTTGTATCTAATTGAATGACATTGTTTTCAGAAGGAGTTTCTTTAACTTGTTTAGGCTCTTCTTTCTTTTCAGCTGGTATCACTTTAGCTGAACCATTTTCTGACACTGAGCCCAATAAAGCTCCAACTTCAACTGTAGAACCATCTTGTGAATTAATTTCTGTTAAAACACCAGTTATTGGTGATGGAACTTCTAAATTAACTTTATCTGTTTCAAGCTCCACAATTGGTTCATCAGCTTCAACTGCATCTCCAGTTTTTTTTAACCATTTTGCAACTGTTGCTTCTGTAATACTTTCGCCAAGTACTGGAACTACTATTTTTTCACTCATTATAATTTAATCAAACACCTTATTAATTATTTCTTGTTGCTGAGAATTATGCCTCTTTGCATATCCAGTTGCTGGAGTTGCATCAGGGCTTCTTCCTATATAAGAAATTTTATTATATTTAGCCTCTAAAGTATCTAATGTCCATTGAATATAATCTCTCACTGAAAACCATGCTCCCATATTCTTTGGCTCTTCTTGGCACCAAAAAAATTGAGCATTTTTGGCATAAGGTTTAAGTTCATTTACCAAAGCCTTAGCTGGGAAAGGATAAAGTTGTTCTATCCTAAACATAATTACATCATCTCTTTTTAATTTTTCTCTAGCATCAAGTAAGTCAAAGTAAACTTTGCCTGAGCACAAAATAACTTTTTTAATCTCAGAACTTTCTTTAAGTTTAATAAAACCATTTGATTTTGGATCGATTGCATGATCCCACAAAATTCTATGGAAAGTATTTTGTTTATTAAAATCTTCTAAGTTAGAAACACAGTATTTATTTCTAAGCAATGATTTTGGTGTCATTACAACCAATGGTTTTCTAAAATCTCTATGCATTTGACGTCTTAATGCATGATAATAATTGGCTGGAGTTGTACAATTCATCACTTGCATATTATCATTTGAACATAACTGTAAAAATCTTTCTAACCTAGCTGATGAGTGTTCAGGACCTTGACCTTCGTATCCATGCGGTAACAACATTACAATCCCTGAAGCTCTATTCCATTTTCTTTCACCTGATGCTATAAATTGATCTATCACTACTTGAGCTCCATTTGCAAAATCTCCAAATTGCGCCTCCCAAATTGTAAGAGTATTTGGTTCGACTAAACTATACCCATATTCAAATCCCAAAACAGCAAGTTCAGATAAAAAACTATCAACAACTTCGAATTGTTTTTGATCTTTTGAAATATTATTTAAAGGAATATATCTAGAGTTATCAACTTGATTTCTTAATACCGAATGTCTTTGACTAAAAGTTCCTCTTCCAGAATCTTGTCCAACCAATCTAACTGGATATCCCTCAACCAACAAGGACCCAAAAGCAAGTGACTCAGCTGATGACCAATCAATTCTTGTCCCCTTATCAACAGCTTCCTTTCTAGCATTTAGTATTTTAGAAATGGTTTTATGAATATTATTTTCAACTGGTACAGAATTAATCCTTTCTGAAATTAATTTTAACTTATCTTCATCAAAACCTGAAACTCCTCTTTTATCTTTACCTTTCTCAGGTTTATATCTTGACCATGTTCCCTCAAACCATTCTATTTTAGGATTGTAATCTTTTGCACTTTTATACTGATCATCCAATAAATCTTTAAATGATTTAACATTTTGATCTAGTAATTCATTGGTAATCGTATTTTCGCTAACTAGTTTACTTCCATAAATCCTATATACACTTGGGTGAGCTTTAATCTTCTGATACATCAATGGCTGGGTAAAAGATGGCTCATCTCCCTCATTGTGACCAAATCTCCTATAACAAATTAAGTCCACTACAACATCTCTGTTAAACTTTAATCTGAACTCTGTTGCAATTCTAGTCGCATAAACAACTGCCTCTGGATCGTCTCCATTAACATGTAAAATTGGAGCCTCAACCATTTTTGCAACATCAGAAGGATAAGGTGACGATCTTGCAAATCGAGGACTCGTTGTAAAACCAATTTGATTATTTACAATTATATGAATAGTTCCACCAGTGTTATGTCCAGGTAGTCCTGACATAGCAAAACATTCTGCTACCACGCCCTGTCCAGCAAATGCTGCATCACCATGAATTAGTATTGGGATAACTTTGTTTCTCTCTTTATCTTTATGAAAAAATTGTTTTGCTCTAGTTTGTCCTAAAACAACAGGATTTACTGCTTCAAGGTGAGATGGATTATCTGTCAAACTAACATGAACAGAATTTCCATCAAACTGTCTATCAGAAGATGCACCAAGATGATATTTTACATCTCCAGCACTATCTTCAGAGTCGTCACTATATTCACCAGCAAATTCATTAAATATTCTTTTATAAGATTTTTGCAAAACATTAGCCAAAACATTTAATCTGCCTCTATGGGACATTCCAATTTTAACCTCTTTAATTTGTTGTTGGCCACCAATTTTAATTATTTGTTCAAGTGCAGGAATTAAACTTTCTCCTCCATCTAATCCAAATCTTTTTGTACCAACATACTTAGTTGCTAAAAATTTTTCAAAACCTTCTGCTTGAACTAATTTATTTAAAATTGCTTCCTTTCCATTTTTTGTAAATTGTAATGCTGTTTCATCTTGTTCAATTCTATCTCTAAACCATTTTCTTTCATCAGGATTAGAAATATGCATAAACTCATAACCTATTTTTTCACAATAGGTTTTTTTCATAAACTTTAAAATCTCTCTAATATTCGCATACTTTTTATTTATCACTCCATTTAGAAAAATTTTTTTATCATATTGTTCTTTTTTAAAACCATAAAACTCCGGATGAAGCTCATCTAAATATTCAGACTCCCTCATTCCCAAAGGATCAAGATCAGCCAATAAATGACCTCTTAGTCTATAGGCTCTTATTAAAGCAACAGCACTTATTGAATCTTTGTTAGAATCTGCAAGTAATTGAAAATTAAATTTTTCTGAAGTATCTATTTTTTCATTATTTAAATTAATAATTTTATTTTCATCTATTTTCTTTTGAAGCTCATCAATATTTACTTTAGTTTTTTCTGGTCCCCATGACGGTCCATTTATTTCATTAGCAATTACTTTTATTTCATCACCAATTCCTTCAAAATAATTTAACCAACTTTCAGGGAGATCTTTATCTTTGTTGATAAATTTTAAGTACATTTGCTCAATAAATGCACTATTTGTTTTATGTAAAAATGAATTTTTTTCGAAATCGAGATTTTTTGATGATGACATCTTATTTATTTAATATATCCCTCTAAAAAATATTTTTCAATTAGACAGTTTATCAAATAAAGTTTTACCAATTATTGATGGTGATTTTGCGACTGTAATTCCACATTCTTCCATTTTTTTTATTTTATCCTCTGCACCACCTTTACCTCCAGAAATAATTGCACCCGCATGCCCCATTCTTCTACCTGGTGGCGCAGTAATTCCAGCTATAAATCCAACTGTTGGTTTCTTAATCTTATGGTTTTTCAAGAATTCTGCTGCTTCTTCTTCCGCAGACCCTCCTATCTCACCAATCATTAAAATTGATTGTGTCTCTTCATCATTTAAAAATAGATCTAAACAATCTATGAAATTTGTGCCATTTATTGGATCTCCTCCAATTCCAATGCACGTTGATTGCCCTAATCCATTTTCAGTTGTTTGAGCAACCGCCTCGTAAGTTAAAGTTCCAGATCTAGATACTATTCCAACTGAACCTCTTTTATGAATATTACCAGGCATAATTCCAATTTTACATTCATCGGGAGTTATAATTCCTGGACAATTTGGACCTATAAGTCTGCTATTAGAGCCATGTAATTTTTTTCTTACCTTAAGCATATCTTGAATTGGGATACCTTCAGTAATGCAAACAATCAATTCAACTGAAGCATCAATAGCTTCTATAATTGCTGCTGCAGCAAATTTTGCAGGCACATAAATCATAGTAGCATCTGCCCCGACCGCATCTTTGGCTTCAGCTACAGAATTAAATACAGGTCTGTCTAAATGCTTTTGACCTCCCTTTTTAGGAGTAACACCTCCTACTAAATTTGTTCCATATTTTATTGCTTGCTCAGAATGGAAAGTTCCATGTGCACCTGTAAAACCCTGGCAAATGACTTTAGTTTCTTTATTAACTAAAACTGACATTTATTTAATAGCCTCAACTATCTTTTTAGCAGCATCATCTAAGTTCTCTGCTGAAATTAATTTTAAACCCGAATTATCTAAAATTTCTTTTCCCTCTTTAAAATTTGTCCCTGCAAGTCGAACTACCAAAGGTACACTGATATTAATTTCTTTTGCAGCGTCAACTACTCCTTGTGCAAGCACATCACATCTCATTATTCCTCCAAAAATATTTATCAAAATTCCCTTAACATTTTTGTCTGAAAGAATGATTTTAAATGCTGCAGAAACTTTTTCTTTTGAGGCTCCACCTCCTACATCTAAGAAATTAGCTGGTTCTTTGCCATATAATTTGATGATGTCCATAGTTGCCATTGCTAAACCTGCACCATTAACCATACATCCAATACTTCCATCTAACTTTATATAAGCTAAATCATGTTTGCTAGCTTCAATCTCAGTTGGATCTTCTTCATTTAGATCTCTTAGTTCTAGAATTTCAGGGTGTCTAAATAATGCATTAGAGTCGAAATTAACTTTTGCATCTAAACAAACAATCTTTCCCTCTTTTGTTAAAATTAAAGGATTTACCTCAACCATACTTGCATCTGTGCTAATAAACATTTTATAAATTGATTTGATTAGTGAAATTGCTTGATCTTTTGCATTACTGTTTAAATCAAAAATTTTAATTACTGACTCACAATCTGCATCTGATATTTGTTCAGCTATATCAACTTTAGTTGTAATAATTTTTTCTGGATTTGAGCTTGCTACTTCTTCAATATCCATTCCACCTTGATCACTTGAAATAAATGCAATCTTTGAACTCGCTCTATCAACTAAACATGATAAATAGAATTCTTTTTCTATATTAGAGGACTCTTCAACATATAATCGCTTAACTTCTCTTCCTTCAGGTCCAGTTTGATGAGTTACAAGTATTTTTCCAAGTAACTCTTTTGCTGAATTTTTTAATTCCTCAAGTGTATTAAGAATTTTAACTCCTCCAGCTTTACCTCTACCACCAGCATGAATTTGAGCCTTTAAAACATACTTTTCAGTTTTTAAATTTTTTGCTTTTTCAAGTAAGTCATCAACACTTGTTGAAAATACTCCTGCTGGAACTATTGCTCCATATTTCTTTAAAATTTCTTTTGCTTGGTGCTCGTGAATATTCATTATTATTTTGAAAGATCTGGATCTATTTTAGAGGCAGCTTCCCAAAGAGCTTTGACAGCATCTATAGAGTGCATAAACTCTTTATTTTCTTTTTCACCTAAATCCACTACTTCAATTTTTTCAACTCCGTCTTTACCAATTACAACTGGTACTCCTGCATAAACATTTTCTACTCCGTACTCACCATTTAACTGCACTGCACAAGGTAATAATTTTTTTTCATCTTTTAAATATGACTCAGCCATTTGAACTCCCGATGCTGCAGGTGCATAAAAAGCAGAACCTTTTTCTAAATACTTAACGATTTCTGCTCCACCGTCTCTAGTTCTTTGATTAATTTCTTCAACTCTCTCTTGAGAAATCTTTCCCTCTTTCACAAGATCTAACAAAGGTTTACCAGATATTTTTGTAAATCTTGGCATTGGAACCATAGTATCTCCATGACCACCCATAACCATTGCTTCAATCTCTCTTACAGGCACACCAAACTCTAATGATAAAAATAGTTTAAATCTTGAGCTATCTAAAATTCCTGCCATACCGACAACTTTATTTGCAGGCAAACCTGAAAACTTTTGAAACGCCATAACCATTACGTCTAAAGGGTTGGTGATACAAATTACGAAGGCGTTCGAAGCGTTTTCTTTTACTCCTTGAGCTACCTGTTTAATGATTTTTAAATTTATACCGAGAAGATCATCTCTACTCATTCCTGGCTTTCTAGGAACTCCTGCTGTAA
>CACFZQ010000020.1:0-17596 GCA_902570835.1 uncultured Pelagibacteraceae bacterium
ATTTCTTATAGATTTCTTTGCAGAGCCGGATATTGTTAATTTTGTTTTTTTTTCCATTGCTCATCTCTCAATCTTTATAAATTATATTTCTAGCAGACATAATTAATTCATCTGCCTCTTCTTTAGATAAAGCAAAATCCTCTAGACAACCCTGAATTTTAACTCTCTCTCCTTTAACTACATCGTAGCCACCAGTAAGTTCATCAGATGCAAGATCTGCAAAATCTTCTAATGTTAATATTTTTTGTTCACCCAATGTAACTAACATTCCTGGAGTTAGACCTTTAAGGTTTATAAGAGCATCTTGTAGACCAAGCTCTTTAATTCTTTCCGATATATCTTCTTGATCTTTTTGATGAAACTCTTTCGCTCTATCAATTAACGCAATTGCTGTTTCTTCCTCAATTCCCTCTATTTTAGTTAAATTTTCTGGCAAGCTATCTTTAATATCGTCTATTGTTGAAAAACCTTCAGCAACTAATAACTGACCTAAAGTTTCATCTAATTCTAAGTTTTTAACAAAGTTATCTGTTTTTTCTTTGAATTCTAACTGTCTTCTCTCGGAGTCTTCCGCATCAGTCATAATATTAATTTCATAATTTAACAACTTAGTTGCCAATCTTACATTTTGACCCCTTCGACCAATCGCTTTACTCAAATTTTCTTCATTTAAAATCACATCAAGTTTTTTTCTTTCTGCATCAACATTAACTCTTTGAACTTCTGCAGGCGACAAAGCATTTGATACTAATATTGCAGCATCCTCTGACCAATTCACAATATCAATTTTTTCTCCTTGAAGTTCGTTTACAACTGCCTGAACTCTAGAACCTCTCATACCAACACAAGCTCCAACAGGGTCTAATGATGTATCAACTGCTTTAACACAAATCTTTGCTCTACTTCCAGGATCTCTTGAAGAAGATTTAATTTCAATTAATCCATCATATATTTCTGGCACTTCTTGAACAAAAAGTTTTTCCATAAATTTTGGATGAGCTCTAGACAAGAAGATTTGTTGACCTCTTGGCTCTCTTCTTACATCATAACAATAAGCTTTTACTCTATCACCAGCTTTAATATTTTCTCTAGGAATTAATTCATTTTTTTGAATGATTGCTTCTGTTCTACCTAGATCAACAATAACACTTCCAAATTCTAATCTCTTAACAATACCACTTAAAATTGTATCTTTTTTATCAATAAAGTCATTAAATTGTCTTTCTCTCTCTGCTTCTCTAACATTAAAACTTATTACCTGTTTTGCAGTTTGAGCAGCTATTCTACCAAAATCAAAAGATGGTAATGGCTGAAGAACTTCATCACCGATTGATTTATCTTTATTATTTTCATTAAGACTTATCGCATCTTCTAATTTTATTTCTGTATTTGCATTTTCAGGATTTTCAGAAATAACAAGTTTTCTGAACAATTCTATGTCTCCATTATCTCTATTGATTGAAACTTTAATTTCATTTTCTTGACCAAACTTAGATTTAGCTGCTTTAGCTATTCCTGTTTCCATAGAACTAATTATAAGTTCTTTATCTATCGATTTTTCCAAAGCTACTGCTTCAGCAATTCTTAATAATTCTAATTTGTCTGCTCTTTTATTTAACATTTTTTATTTGCTCCAAAAAAAAATGGGCCAGAGCCCATTTTGATAATTCAACAATGTAAAGGCAATATAGTAAAGTTTTTTTTTAATTCAACTGAAACTATTTAGAAAAAACGTTGATTTTATCAGATTTTTCCCACGAAAATGATCCATCATCTCCTGGAGTTCTACCAAAGTGACCATAGGCTGCTGTTTTTTCATATATAGGTCTATTAAGGTTTAACATCTCTCTAATTCCTCTAGGACTGAGATCAAAATTTTCATTAATCTTTTCAACAACAAATTTGTTTTTATCTAAATCATTATCAAACAAATCAACATAAATTGATAGAGGTTTTGAAACTCCTATTGCATAAGCTAACTGTATCAAACATTTATCTGCTATTTTTGAAGCAACAACATTTTTAGCAATGTATCTTGCCGCATAAGCAGCAGATCTATCTACTTTTGTAGGATCCTTACCTGAAAATGCTCCTCCTCCATGGGGTGCTGCTCCACCATAGGTATCCACAATAATTTTTCTTCCTGTTAAACCACAGTCCCCATCTGGACCACCTATTACAAAATTACCAGTTGGGTTTACATAAAACTCTTCCTCATTAAAGTCTTTAAGAAAGTTTTCTGGAATTGATTTTAACATATACGGTCTTAATAATTCTCTTACCTGGGCTTGATTAACATCAGAAGAATGTTGAGATGATATAACAACAGATTTTACTTTAGTTGGTTTACCATCAACATATTCGAATGTAACTTGGCTTTTTGAGTCAGGTTCAATATTTTTTAATTTACCAGATTTTCTATCCTCGGCCATAAGTCTTAAAATTTTATGCGAATAATGAATTGGTGCAGGCATAAATACATCTGTTTCATTACATGCATAACCAAACATTATACCTTGGTCTCCTGCACCCTCATCTTTATTTCCAGATGAGTCCACACCCATTGCAATATCAGTAGATTGAGAATGCAAATGACTTTCTATTTTTGTTGCTTCTTTCCAGGTAAATCCTTCCTGATCATATCCAATATCTTTTATGCAATTCCTTACTTTTTCTATTAAATCATCTTTTTTAATCTCAGGTCCTCTTACTTCACCTGCAAGCACAACTTTGTTTGTTGTCGTTAAAGTTTCACAAGCAACTCTTGAATAAGTATCTCCAGATATGTAACTATCAACAACCATATCAGAAATTCTATCTGATACTTTATCTGGATGTCCCTCTGAAACTGACTCACTTGTAAATAGGAAATTTTTTAAATTACTCATTTTTAATTCTATTAAATGAAAATATTAAAAAAATATACAATAAAATTATTAAACCAAAAATTTTATTCCCATATTTAGAAAAGACTGTTGGTTGAATTTTTCTCATTTTCGTAAAATCAATATATCCAACTTCATTAAAGTTAATTTTTTCCTCAACGATACCGAGAGGATTTACTATCGCAGCTATTCCGTTATTAGCTGATCTAATTACATATTTTCCACTTTCGATAGCTCGAAATATACTGTGAATAAAGTGTTGTTCTGGCCCTATTGATTGACCAAACCATCCATCCTCTGAAATATTTACTATTATATCAAAGTCATCATTTTTATATAATTTTCCAGAATAAATTATCTCATAACAAATTAATGGTAAAAATTTTATAGAAAAATTATTTTGATTTAATTCTATAATTTCCCTCTTTTGACCTTTTGAGTAGGATTGATAATTGTTAGTTAAAGATTTGAGACCTATATTTTTTAATAAATTTTCCATAGGTAAAAATTCGCCAAAAGGTACAAGATTTATTTTATTATAATAATTTAATAAATTAAGATTATGATCATAAACAGATAAAGAATTGTAATACTTAACTTGATCATTAACTTTTGATTTGTTGTTGATACCTAAAATGAGTAAGTGATTTTCATTAAAACTTTCATTAAATAAATAATCATAACTTTGGATTTGATCCTGAGAAATTCCAGGCAATATACCCTCTGGCCAAATGAAAACTATTTTCTGTTTCTTATTTGGTGAACTAATATTTATAAGATCTTCTATAGTTGATAAAGGCCCCTCACCTGAATAAAACCTATCCAAAGAAATATCCGTACCAACTAATCTTATTTTATAATCAAGTTTTTCAAGTTCACTATTGTAAAAATCCTGCTTATTTGAATATCCAAAGAAGTAAAATAATAAAAATATTAAAGGTAAAATTAAGCAAAAAATTAAATCTTTTTTTTCATTCCGTAAAATGAAGAGTGCAGGACTTAGAAACAAAGTTATACAAAATAAGTTGAAAGAATATGTGCCTATTAAAGATGTTATGCTTAGAATTTCTAAATGATTTGAAAAACTAAATGCAATTAAGTTCCATGGAAAACCTGACAAAATTGAACCTCTAATGAATTCTAGAAAACCAAAGATTACAGAAAATAATAAAATTGAACTCAAAATTTTATTTGGTTTAAAGAAAATAAACAAATAACAAACAAAACCGTAAAATAACGCAATAAAAGAAGGAACTAAAATTAGAGCAAATGGAATTAAAAATTTAAAATTTTCATCAAATGTTAATGAAATAGAGATCCAATAAATATTTGTTAGAAAATATCCAAATCCAAATAACCAGCCATAGAAAAAGAATAATTTATGTTTGCTCTCTTTTTTTTTAATCAAAAAAATAAAGAATAAGCTAAAGGATAGAAAATTAATTATTAACAAATTGAAAGGTGGCAAACTTAATGAAGTTACCGCTCCAAGAAACAATAAATAAACTATATCAATATATAAATTTTTTTTCAATTTACTTAATTTTTGAGATAACTGATTTAAATATTTTTTCTTCTTCTTTTAACATTTTTAAATAATCTTTATTTTTTACATGATCAAATCCCAACAAGTGTAAAAAACCATGAATAAATGTTTTAATTATTTTTTCTTTAAATTGTTTATCTGTTTGTGATTTTGGTTTATTCATAAAATTAAAACTAATAATTATATCTCCCAAGTAAGTTTGCTTTGATATTTTAAATATTTTGCTAGATGGGAAAGATAAAATATCAGTAAATTTATTTTTATTTCTAAATTTTTTATTTAAAATTTTAATTTTTTTATTATTTGAAAGAAGTAAAGATAAACTTATTTTTTTATTTAAAAATTTATATTTTTTTGGAAAAGCATCACAAACACTTTTAAAAAAAAAATCTTTTTTTTTAAGTTTTTTAGACCAAGCCTTCTCTTCTGAGAAGACGTTTAAATTAATCATTTTTAGAGTAGGCTTTTACAATTTTAGAAACCAGTGGATGTCTAACTACATCTGAATGATCAAAGTCTACAACTGAAATTTCATTTAGATGCCCCAATAATTCTTTTGACCTAACTAATCCTGACATACTTTTGTTGGGTAGATCTATCTGAGTAGGATCTCCATTGACTACAATTTTTGAATTTTCACCGATCCTTGTTAAAAACATTTTTATTTGTGTATCTGTTGCATTTTGCGCTTCATCTAATATAGCAAAAGAATTTTTTAGTGTTCTACCTCTCATAAATGCCAAAGGAGCGATTTCGATATCACCAATTTCTATCATTCTTTGTATTTTTTCAAAATCGAATAAGTCGTACAAAGAGTCATATAAAGGTCTTAAATACGGATCTACTTTTTCTTTCATATCTCCGGGTAAAAAGCCAAGTCTCTCTCCTGCTTCAACAGCAGGCCTAGATAGAATAATTCTTTCTATTTTTTTTTCTAACAACATAGTCAAACCAACTGCTACAGCTAAAAAAGTTTTTCCTGTTCCAGCTGGACCTGCTGAGATTACAATATCACTTTGTCTTAGAGCTCTGACATAACTTTTTTGTTTTTCGGATCTGGGAATAATTGATTTTTTTGGTGTTTTTATAATGTCAGTTACATTATTATTTTTAACCTTCTCTTTAATCATAAATTGATCAACTGATGATATAAGATCTTTATTTTCGATTGAACCATTATTTATAAATTGATTAGTTAAAAATTGAATTGCATTTTTTATTAATTCATTTTTTTGTGGATCTGATTTTATCATTATTGAATTTCCCCTGGAATACAAACTAGAGCTAGTCATCTTTTCTAATTCTTTTAAATTTTTATTAAATTCTCCGGCAACACCCATGAGTAATTCATTGTTGTGAAATATTACACTTAATGAATTGTTGTCTGAGTAAACAAATTTTAGAGTGGTATCGATTTTTTTTTTAATTGTATTATTCAAAGATTATGCCACCTTTTGATCTGGGTTGCATAACAATTCTCCAAACAATGTAGTTCTATTACTATTTGTAATTTTTACTTTCACAATTTTTCCAATATGTTCTCTTTTACCATTAAAAATTACTGATGTCATATATTCAGTTCTGCCAAAAGCTTTGGATTTATCTTCAGTTAAATTTTCAACCAACACATCAATTGTTCTATTTTCTAATTTTTTGTTCATTTGGGTTTGATTTTCAGATAATAAATTTTGAATAAATTCTAACCTTTTCATTGAAATTTTTTTATCAATTAAATCTAAACCTTCTGCCTTTGTCCCAGGCCTTGGACTAAAAATAAATGAGTAAGAATTTATAAAATTAACTTTTTTAATTAAATCGACTGTATTTTGAAAGTCTTCTTCGGTTTCGCCAGGATAACCAATAATAAAATCGCTTGAAAATTCAATTGATTGATTAATTTTTTTCAATTCGTCATAAACTTTTAAATAATGATCTATTTTATGTTTTCTATTCATCAACTTTAAAATCCTATCGGATCCACTCTGAACTGGAAGATGGACTAAAGGCATTAACTTTTTAGAGACTTTATATACCTCAATTAAATTATCAGTCATATCTTTTGGATGCGAAGTTGTGTATCTAATTCTTTTTATATCTTTAATCTTTTCAAATTCTAAAATTAAATCAGATAGTCTTTTACTATTATCATTGTAAGCATTTACATTTTGTCCCAACAGTATGATTTCTTTTGCTCCATTGTCTGACAAATAATTTGCCTCCTCAATTATTTGATTGAATGGTCTAGAATATTCTGGTCCACG
Source organism: uncultured Pelagibacteraceae bacterium (assembly GCA_902570835.1). Classification (GTDB taxonomy): domain Bacteria; phylum Pseudomonadota; class Alphaproteobacteria; order Pelagibacterales; family Pelagibacteraceae; genus Pelagibacter. The sequence goes on from CACFZQ010000020.1 coordinate 6,693, forward strand.
AGTATATGGAACCACACAAAAATGACAAAACTTATCACATCCTTCTTGAATAGTTAAAAAAGACGAAACTTTACCTGCTTCATTCTTTATTTTACTAAAATATTTAAATTTTGAAACAGCATCAAACTCTGTTTGTTCAATTTTTTTTCTTTTTTCAATATGATCCAGAATTATTTCGTTAATCTTATGATACGCTTGAGGGCCAATTACTAAATCTATATAAGGCTCACGTTTAAGCATCTCTTGATTTTCTGCTTGAGCAACACATCCTACAATTATTACTAATGGTTTTTTTTTGGCTCTAAAGCTTTTTTTAACTCTTCCTATTTCAGAATAAACTTTTTCTTTTGCTTTATCTCTAATGTGACAAGTGTTTAATAAGTAACAGTCAGCCTCTTCTAAATTTTCACTTTTTTGATAACCAATTTTCTTTACCGAATCAAAAATTCTATTTGAATCATATTCATTCATTTGACAACCAAAGGTTTTTATGAAAATTTTTTGCATTATAATTTAGGATTTTTTTTTTATCCCATAAAGTTCAAGCTTATGGTCAACCAAAGTGTACCCATATTTGTCTGCTACTTTTTTTTGAAGTTTTTCGATTTCTTCATCAACAAATTCTATTATTTCACCTGACTTCACATCTATTAAATGGTCATGATGTCCTTCATTAAGCTCTTCATACCTAGCTTTTCCACCTTTAAACTCATGCTTTGTAAGTATTCCAGATTCTTCAAATAATTTTACTGTTCTGTAAACAGTAGCAATACTTATTTTATTATCTATCTTTGAAACTCTATTGTAAAGTTCATCAACATCAGGATGATCAGTAGACTCAGACATAACCTGAGCAATTATTTTTCTCTGATCTGTCAATTTCACACCTTTTGCTAAACATTTTTGTTCAATTGTTTCAGACATAATTTAATTTTAACTTATATAAATAGGGTTAATCAAATTTTTTTTAATTTTAAATTTATTGCACAAATAAGGGACATTTTCATGTTTTACATCTTTTTCACCTTTAAAATCCTCTAAGCTGTAGCAATAATAATCAATATTTTTCGCTAATTTGAGAGCCTTCACAACAGAAATAGAATTTCTAATCCCTGCAAAACTTCCTGGGCCTCTGTTTATGTATATATTGTTAATATCCTTCAATTCAAATTTATTTAATTCTAAAAATTCTTTTATTATCAAAGTTAATTTTTCATAATTTATTTTAGTATTCTCATGAGTAATATTGTAAATATGATCATTAGCTATGATCATTAAAAAAATTTTATCTCCAGCTACATCAATTATAAGTTTATTCATTTTATCTTTGTTTTTTAATTTTAGTTCTAAATCAGATGAAAATAATATCAAATTTTATTCAGAAGATAATGGGATTTTATCAATAATGTATCATCGTTTTAATGAACATAAATACCCATCAACTAATATTAATATAGAGGTATTTAAGAAGCACTTAGAAATTGTTAAAAATTCTAAATACAATTTTCTTAATCCCAATGAATTTGATTCAAAATTTAAAACTTCAAAATCAGAAAAAGAGGTTTTGATAACAATTGATGATGCATTTGAATCATTTTATAATGAAGCTTGGCCATATTTAAAAGATAATAAAATTCCATTTATACTTTTTGTTTCAACAGAACCATTAGGAAACAAGGGTTATATGACTTGGGATCAAATTAGAGAAATTGATGCAGTGGATTTTTCTTTAATTGGACATCATTCACATAGTCACGAATACCTAATAGAAGAAACTGAGGAAAATTTCATTTTAGATATTGAAACTGCAAACAAAATTTTTAAACAGGAACTTAATTATATTCCTAGTCTATTTTCTTATCCATTTGGTGAATATTCTAAATTTATGAGAGATTATATTTCTCAAAACTTTCAATACGCATTTGGCCAACATTCGGGAGTTATTGATCTTAATAAAAATAAATTTGAATTGCCAAGATTTCCAATAAATGAAAAATATGGAGAGCTTAAAAGATTTAAATCTATAATTAATTACTATCCTTTAGAATACAAAAGTTTATCTCCAAATGAAAAACAACTTACAATAAATGATAATCCACCAGATTTTAAAGTTGAATTTTTTAAAGAACAAAAAAATTTAAATAATATTACTTGTTATTCTAATGAAGGAGATAAGTGGGATAGATCTAAAACTAATTTATCTAATCAAATCTTAACTATTGAATTTAGAGAACCTTTTAAACCTAGAAGAGGTAGGATAAACTGTTCTTTAAACGATAATGGTAAATGGAGGTGGTTTGGAGTTCAATTTCCTATCAAGAAAAATTAAATCAAGCTTTCTAAATCTTTACTAGATGGCAATAATCTTGCCTCATCAAAATCTTTCAATTTATTTTGGCTGATTATTTTTTGTAGTACTTCAATGTACTGACTTCCAGTTTCTGCATATTTATCTAAATGTTTAGATAAAATTAAACTATCAAGTGGTTTATCATCACTTCTCAATTCACTTCTAGCTTTTCTCAGATTTATGTAGGATTTATGAGTATTTAAATTTCTTAAATATGCTCTTACAGATAATTGTAAACTATTAAATTTCATTACTTTATGAGTTTCGCCTTTCTCAGCTTCTTTGGGCTTTAAACCTTCACCTGACCATGTCCATTGACCAAATAAAGCATTTCCTTTTCTTGCAAATCTTGAAGTTCCCCAACCTGTTTCTTTTGCTGCTTGTGCAATTGCTAACGAAGCTGGAATTTCATCCATTCTTACCTTTAATGATGAAAAATCATTTTGTCTTACACCATATTGCTTAAATTTTTTTTCAAGCCATTTTTTTTCGATGTCGGTATTGCTACTTTTATTTAAAATCGTAAAGAGTCTTTTTCTATCTATTCTAATTTTAGTGTTTTCTTTAACGATCAATGGGAGGATTATTTTAATAAACATCTCTTTTTTTTTCTTTGAACTAGAGATGTCATTTATTTCGTTTGGAAGAAGTCCTATATCGATAGGCTTTACAAGTTTATTTTCTCTCACATCTTTTAGGTTATAGTTTACCTCTTTAAATAATGAATTAATTTCTGAGGTTGTATACCTGACTAAATTAATTTCTGAATTATTTTCCTCTAAAATATCATAAAGTAAATCCATCTCATCTATTTCATCTGAGACATCTTCTTCAATTAAGCCATTTGTATTAAGTTTTTTTAATAAAAGATTTTTAGAATTATTTGTAAATTCTTTATGTTTAAAATTTTTTTCAGCAAAATTAATAAAAATCGGTGTTACATAAAAAAATGAGATTAAAAAAATCCCACTTAACATAAATCTAGAAATAGAATTAATACTTTTATTTTTACTAAATTGAAATTTGATGAAATTTTTTTTCATAAACTTTTATATTGCAACAACTTCTTTTACCTCTGGAAGATAGTGACATAGAAGATTTTGTACTCCTTGCTTTAAAGTCATTGTCGAGCTTGGACAGCCTGAACAACTTCCTTGTAATTGTACTTTTACTATTCCGTCTTTAAATTCTTTAAATTTTATATCACCACCATCTCTTGCAACTGCAGGTCTAATTTTTTGATCTAAAATTTTTACAATTTTTTCCTCAATTTCACTCAAATTGTTATTTTTTTCCTCTTCATTTTCATCAATGACGTATTCTTTACCATCTAAATAAAAATCGTTTATTAACGAAATAACAATATGTTTAATTTCGTCCCATTTAATTTGGTCATTTTTGTTTACTGAAATAAAATCCTGTCCTAAAAAAATACCCTCAACCCCATTGACTGATAAGATATTTCTGACCAAATCATTATTTATTTGATCTTTATTTGTGATTTCATAAGGACCACTATTTGATACTTTCTTCCCAGGAAGAAATTTCAAAGAATTAGGATTTGGCGTTATTTCTGTTTGTACGAACATATTTTAAATATTTATAGAGCTTATTTCTAAAATTTAAACTTGATATTTAAATTATATTAAAATCCTAGTATTTCTTTAATTCTATCTATCTTTTTTGACGCAATTAAGTTGGCTTTTTCAACTCCTTCTAGAAGGATTTTATCTAAATAAGGTTGATCATTTAAAAGTTTTTTTATTTCTAAAGATATAGGTTCAATCTTTTTAACCAATAAATCAGAAAGTTGATTTTTAAATTCAGAAAAATTTTTACCTGAAAAATTTTCGACTGTATTTTGTAATGTTGAATTATTTAAACTAGAATATATGCCAAGAAGGTTTCTCGCCTCTAACCTCTCATTTAATTCTTCGACACTACTTGGCATTGGTAACGGATCAGTTTTTGCTTTTTTTATTTTATTTACAATTGCATCTCTGTCATCTGTTAAATTAATTCTGCTTAAATCTGATAATTCAGATTTACTCATCTTTTTTGATCCATCTTTTAAACTCATAATTCTAGAAAATTCTTTTTGAATTAAAGGCTCTGGTACTTGCAAAAAGTTATCTTGATCAAAATCGTTATTAAACTTTTGAGCAATATCTCTACATAGCTCAAGATGTTGTTTTTGATCATCACCAACAGGGACATGAGTCGCATCGTACAAAAGAATATCTGCTGCCATTAAAACAGGATATGAGTACAGTCCAACGCTTGCTTTTTCTTTATCTTTACCTGCTTTTTCCTTGAATTGCGTCATTCTATTTAACCAACCCATTCGAGCTACACAGCTCAAAATCCAAGCTCCCTCTGAATGAGCTGATACACCAGATTGATTAAAAATAATACTTTTTTTAGGATCAATTCCACTTGCTATAAAAGTAGCTATGGTCTCTCGAATATTGTTTTTTAGCTCTTTTGGGTCTTGTTTAACTGTAATTGCGTGCAGATCAACCACACAGAATATACAATCATTATCAACATCATTATTAAGGTCTACAAAGTTTTTGATTGCACCCAAATAATTACCGAGGTGAAGATTACCTGTTGGCTGTACACCAGAGAATATTTTTTTACCCATATTGTTAATAGTTTATTTTAATATCACTAATTTTAAAAGCTTTGATGAAATAACAAATAAATATGTAAAAGAACAGTGCAAATAATACGCTTAAGATTAAATAAATTGATTTAAAACTATGATAAAATGAAAGTTGATTTTCAAAAAAGTTTAATAGAAAATTAAAGAATAATCCCATTAAAATTGATGCAAAAATTATTTTAAAGAAATTTAAAAAAAAGTTATTTTGAAAATAGAATAAATTATTATTCTTTAAGTATATAAATAATAGTGCTGCATTAAACCACGATGAAATTGAAGTTGCGATTGGAATTATAATAAAACCTATTTTGTTAAAATAATAAATGCTAATCAAAATATTTAAAAGGACCGAAATTAATGAAAAATAAAATGGTATTTTTGTATCATGATTAGCAAATAAAAAACTTGAAAAAACTTTTATCAAAGCAAAGGCAGGTAAACCTAAAGCAAAATAAAATAAAGCAAGACTTGAGTTAATAACAGATTCTTTATTGAAGTTACCATAACCAAACAACGCTGAAATTATTTCCTCTGAAGCAATCACTAAAGCTATCGTTGCTGGAATACTTAAAAATAAACTCAACTCTAAAGCTTTGTTTTGAATAAGAGAAATTTTTTCATCATTTTTAGAGTTTATAAACCTTGAAAGTTGTGGCAGAATCACAACTCCAATGGCAATACCAGCTATCGCTAGATTGATCTGATAAATTCTGTCTGCGTAATAAAGATAAGAAACTGCGCTAGCTTGAAAAGAAGCAATAATTGTTCCAACCAAAATATTAATTTGCGTTACGCCAGATGAAAAAATGCTCGGTAGTAGTTTTCTAAAAAAAAACTTTACCTTTTCATCACTTGCTAACTTAAAATTAAATTTAAATGAAAAAAATCTTTTAACAAAATAATATAAAAAAATTAACTGTAAGAAACCTGCTAAAGATACACTATAAGATAAATAGTAAACAAGCTCGTCTCCTAAAGCTTTAGAAAATAATAAAACAATAATTAAAATAACATTTAATAGAATTGGTGCTGCTGAAGCTGCAGCAAATTTATTATGAGAATTTAATATTGCAGAAAAAAAAGATGCTAAACTAATAAATAATAAAAAAGGAAAAGTAATCCTTGTTAAACTGATAGCTAAATCCATTTTTTCTAAATCATTTACAAAACCTGGGGCAATAATTGATACAAATCCAGGCATAAAAATCTGAACGACTATTGTTAAAATTAAGAGACCTAAAAACAAAAGATTAAAAATATTATTCGCAAAATCGTCCGCAGATTTTTTTCCTTTGTTCATTTCAGAGGTATAACTAGGTACAAAGGCTGCATTGAAAGTTCCTTCTGAGAATAATCTTCTAAATGTATTTGGAATTCGAAATGCTACAAAAAAAGCATCTGCCAACAAACCTGTTCCAAGAAATATTGCAATTAATATATCTCTAATATATCCAAGCAATCTGCTAATGATAGTATAAAAGCCAAATGTGCCAGTTGACTTAATTAAGTTCATAAATCATATTAGTCTTAATTTTACCCTAATTGTATACTTATTATCAGAATATATAGATCAAATATTCCAAATAATAAAAAATATAAAATAGATAAAGTTTGTATTCAGTTTAATAAAAATGAAAAAAACAAAGATTGATCATTACACAGATAAAGAAGCTTTAGATTTTCATAAGGATAAGAAACCTGGCAAGATCGAAATAATTTCTTCAAAGAACATGACTACTAAAAGAGACCTTGCTCTTGCTTATTCTCCAGGGGTTGCTGCCCCAGTTAAAAAAATAAGTGAGGATCCAGAAGCAGCTTATGATTATACGAGTAAAGGAAATTTAGTAGCCGTTATTAGTAATGGTTCTGCAATTTTAGGATTGGGCAACTTGGGTGCATTAGCCTCTAAACCAGTTATGGAAGGAAAAGCAGTACTATTTAAAAGGTTTGCAGATATAGATTCGATTGATTTAGAAATAGACTGCAAAGATGCTAATGAAATTATCAATTCAATTAAAAACTTTGCTCCAAGTTTTGGAGGAATAAATTTAGAAGATATAGCAGCACCAGATTGTTTTATTATTGAACAAAAGCTCAAAGAAATATTAGATATTCCAATATTTCATGATGATCAGCATGGAACAGCAATTATCACAACCGCTGCTTTACTAAATGCACTAGACATAAGTGGTAAATCTATTAAGGATATAAAAGTCGTGGTTAATGGTGCAGGTGCATCTGCTCAAGCATGTACAGAGTTATTTATTAACTCAGGTGTTAAATCTGAAAATGTAATAATGTTAGATCGAAAAGGTGTGATTTATAAAGGAAGAGCAGAAGGTATAGATCAATGGAAATCAAGATTTGCAATTAATACAGATTTAAGAACTTTAAGTGATGCTATTAAAGGAGCTGATGTATTCTTAGGATTATCCTCAAAAGGTGTTTTAAAAAAAGATATGGTTAAAAACATGTCTAAAAATCCAATTATATTTGCATGTGCAAATCCTGATCCAGAGATTACACCAGAGGAGATAAATGAAGTAAGAGATGATGCAATTGTTGCAACTGGAAGATCAGATTATCCCAATCAAGTAAATAATTTAATTGGATTTCCTTACATATTCAGAGGTGCGCTAGACGTTAGATCAAAAACAATTAATGAAGAAATGAAAGTTGCTGCTGCTGAAGCTATAGCAAAACTTGCTAGAGAAGATGTGCCAGATGAGGTTGTAGCAGCTATGGGTGGAGAAAGACCTCATTATGGGAAAGATTATATAATCCCATCAACCTTTGATCCAAGATTAATTAGTGTTATTCCAGCTGCTGTAGCCAGAGCAGCAATTGAAAGTGGAGTTGCTAGAAAAAAAATTGATGACTTTGAAAACTATAAAGAGCGACTTAAACAAAGATTAGACCCAACAGTTACAATTATGCAAGGTATAAACTCTTTCATTAAAAAAAATCAAAAAAGAATTGTTTTTGCAGATGGGGAAGATGAAAATACTTTAAAAGCCGCAATAGCATTTAAAAATTCAAAACTTGGTATTCCAATTTTAGTTGGTAAAAAAAGTAAAATTAAAGAGCAGATTAAAAATATAGGTTACAGCGAAAATTTTGATATTGAAATTACTAATTCAAAAGACGAAGAAAAAAGAAAAAAATATGTAAATCATCTATTCAAAAAACTTCAAAGAGAACAGGGTTTATTAGAACGAGATTGTGATAGAATGGTCAGAAACGATAGAGTTGTCTGGGCTACTAGCATGGTTGCTTGTGGAGATGCGGATGGTGCAGTTACAGGAAATACTAGACGTTTTGGAGCATCTCTTGAAAAAATTAAACAAGTTGTTGATGTTAGAAAAGGTGAAATAATGTTTGGACTAAACATGGTTGTCAATAAGGGGAAAACTATTTTCATTGCAGATACAAGCGTTCATGAATACCCTACATCAGAAGAAATGGCTGAGATTGCAATTTCAGCTGCAAGAGTAGTAAGACTTTTCGGAATTGATCCAAAAATAGCATTTGTTTCACACTCCACATTCGGACAACCTTTGACAAGTAGAACAAAACATATTCGTACGGCAGTAGATATTTTAAAAGATAAACAAGTTAATTTTGAATTTGACGGTGATATGCAGCCTGATGTTGCTCTAAATCCTGATTACGAAGAACTCTATCCTTTTGCAAAAATAGTAGGTAAAGCCAATATCTTAATTATGCCTGGACAACATAGTGCAGCAATATCTTATAAACTAATGAAAACTTTAGGTGATACTAAAGTTATAGGACCATTATTGATTGGACTTGGTTTACCAATTGAAATTGCTCCGCTTAGATCTTCAACATCTGAAATTATTAATTTAGCTTCGATTGCTGCTTATTCATCTGAGGTAATTGAATATAAAATTGATTAATTTTTTTGGATTCTCAAATCCTCAAGTAATAAAATACTTGCCACAACATCTTCAACATCTAGAATTTCTTGTGCTTCACTGATAACCATTTCTTTTTCTTCATCAGTTAAAGCTATTCCATAAACATATATTTTCTTTTTATAAGTATCTATTTGATAGTTGGTAGCTTTAATATTTTTATTAACTATCAAAGCTGTTCTTAATTGAGAAGTGATAAGCAAATCTTTTGCTGATTGTTTAAAATTAAATTTCTCTTGTATTTTAATGTCATTTCTAACAGATCTAGCTCCTTTAGTTTCCCAAGCAATCTTTGTAATTTTTAATTTATCCTCAGGTTCATCTACTTTTCCAGTTATAAAAATTCTCCCATCTAAAACTTTTGTCTTAACTTTTAAGAAATGTTTTTTGTCCAAAGTAAGTATTTTAGTTGAAATAGTTTTTTGCATAATAGAATCGTCTATTTGAGTTCCAACTGTTCTTGGATCCATTGCAACTGATACACCAGTTCCAAATAAACCAGATGAACCAACTCCGGCAGCACAACCAGTCAAAACAATTGATAAAAGAATAATTATTAAATTTTTAATTCTCATTTTTTAATTTTAAGCAAAAATTATAAACTACTTTTTTTGAAATATTTTTATTACTTGTAATTAAATCTGTAATTTCTTTCGTACTTAATTTGTTGATCATTTTCTTAATCAAATTAATATCTGATTCACTTAGCTTTTGTGAAGTATTTTTTTCTTTTTTTTCAGAAATTACTATTGTTAATTCGCCTTTTAATTCATTATTAAATAATTCTAATTCATCAATATTCTTTCTAATATACTCCTCATATAGTTTGGATATCTCCCTACAAAACACTACTTTTCTTCCAGCAAAAAATTTTTTAAATCCTGGAATAATTTTGTTTACTTTTTTTGATGATGAAAAGAAAACTAAACTGTGATTAAAGTTTGATAGTTTTTTTAATTCATCCTCTATTTGATTTTTTTTTTCTGGTAAGAAACCGTAAAAAAAATATTTGTCAGAAAATCCACTTGCTACAACAGCAGTTGTAACTGCTGATGGTCCGGGTATTGAAAATATATTAAGATTATTTTTTATACATTCATTTACTAGAATTAAACCTGGATCAGAGATACCTGGTGTTCCTGCATCAGATATAAGTGAAATTAATTTACCTGATTTTAAATATTCAATTATCTGTAATGTATTTTTTTTTTCATTAAATTTATGATTTGAAATCAATTTTGATTTAATTTTATACTTATCTAATAAATTCTTAGAAACGCGAGTATCTTCACAAAGTATATAATCTGATTTTTCCAGAACCTCTAATGATCTAAATGATATATCTTTTAAATTGCCTATTGGTGTTGCTACTAAATAAAGCCCAAATTTATAATCATTTGATTTAAATTGTGTTTTTGTGATCATAATTCAGCTTAAAAATTATATAATAACATTAAAATGAAAAAGATTATCAAAATTATTTCTATTTCTTTACTTCTCTTATCCTTAAACTTCTTAAATTTAGTTAATGCCAATGAAAAAATAAAAATTGGACTTTTGGTTCCGATGACTGGAGAAAATAAAGATCTAGGCTCATCTATTGTTAAGGCTGTAAGTTTAGCTGTCAAAGATATTAATAATGATTTAATTGAAATTTATCCAAAAGATACTGCAACAAGAGCTAACCAAACTCTTAGGTCTGCTTTTGAATTAAAACAAATGGGAATTAAAATTATTATTGGACCAATATTTCATGAGAGCATAACTTATTTGGATGAGATGGAAGATTTAACTTTTTTATCTTTAACAAATAAGACTTTGGATTTGCCTAAAAATGTAATTTCTGCTGGAATAAATTCTACTTCACAGTTTAATACTATAAAAAAATTTTTAGATGAAAATAATTTAAAAAAAACTCTTTTTTTAACACCAATTCAAAATTTTGAGT
>CACFZQ010000021.1:0-17115 GCA_902570835.1 uncultured Pelagibacteraceae bacterium
GTGCTCACTCTTGTTGGCTGCTATGGTTGGTTTCACACTTTACAATGTTACAATGCGATATGTTTTTAACAACCCTCCTGTTTGGGGAGATTTGCTAACAGTATTAAGTAATATTTGGTTGATGTTTATAGCGCTTTCATTAACAGCTAGAGATAATGAACATGTAGCTTTAAATTTAATTTATGAAAAATTACCAGAGCGACTTTCATTATATATACGCCAGTTTTGGAAAATTATGATTATGATAATTGGTGTAGTCTTAATTATTTATGGAATTGAACTTGTAGAGGGTATGCGAGGTAAGTATTGGGAAATGTGGTATTTAGAAATTAGTATGCAAGGAATTGAGTTTAAACCAAATTATATGCCAAAAAAATACGCAGTCGCTATCCTACCGTTAGCTGGATTTTTGACTACCATTGGTGCTGCTATTGGTTTTATAAAAAAGGTCTAGTTCTTTAAAAGTTTACTTAACCTTTGCCTCTCCAAGGAATAGTCTTATCTATTATTTTTCTTAAAGTTACATCAAATAATAAACCTAGAAGACCCATAACAATTATCGTTATCCAAATAACTTCCCACTGGAAGTATTTTTTAGCTACGTTTTCAACAAAACCAATACCTGTTGTTCCAGCTAAAAATTCTGCTGCAACCAATGTTCCCCAACACATACCAACAGCAACCCTTATCCCTGTTAGAATTTCTGGTAAAGAATTAGGGAAAATAACATGTCTTAAGATTTGTTTTTTTGAAGCTCCTAATGAGTGAGCTGCATGAATTTTTGATAATTGAGTTCCTGATGCACCAGCTCTTGCTGAAATAATCATAATAGATAAAGAGACCATAAATAATAAAAATACCTTACCCGTATTATCAATCCCTAAAACCGAGATAATTAATGGAGCCCAAGCTAATGGGGGAACAGGTCTATAAAGTTCAATTAACGGATCAAAAAAACCTCTCGCAAATCTATTTAGACCCATAAATAATCCTAACGGAACACCAATAATTATTCCAAATACTAATCCTAAAAATACTCTCATAAAAGAGTCCCAGATATGCCCGTAAGGAACTGGAACTTTAAATAATTTAAAGTCACCAGTAACAACTTTTAAAACATTACTTTTAAAGTTATCTTTAACAATTCCATCTTTTGTGTGAATTGGATATTCGCCTGGCAAGATATCAGCTATCCAATCAGGTAAAATAAAGCCAACCATTTTACTTACATCAACCAATTTAATCCATAAAAGAGGAACATTTTTATATCCAACACTTGGTTTTGACAGTTGCACAAATTTATTAAATGTATCAGATGGTTTAGGCAGCCATCTACCCGAACCTTGTTCTGAACATGTTGCTCCACTTGCCACAATTGTCCCTGAAGGAAACAAAAGGATATCTATTAATCTTAATCCAGCTTGCTCTTTTTTTTGTAATTCGTCAAATTCTATGATTGCTGCTTGCATTTCGTTTAATGCATTAGGAGGATATATACTTGCAAATTCTATTCTTCTTGCAATTTTAACTATATTTTTTGCATAGTCAGATGCTATCTCTTCACTATCATCCAAAGCTTTTCTGTAATCTTTAATATCATCTTTTAATTGTTTTATTGTACTTTTGAATAATGGATTATGATTTCTTAATTTAAAAAACTTGTCATTTATTAAACTTAGTTCTTTAGCTGCTGCATGAAATTTTAAACCTTTATTTGTTTGTGGTGCAGTTGGTATCTCAATAGTATTTTCAATAGATCCACTTCCAGAGTCTATTGTGACAATTCCCCAACCACCTTGTTCATCAACAAGTTTTTGTCTTTCATTTTTTTGAACATCAGTCTCATAAGGATAATCCTCCTTTTGAAAATTAACACTAAGTTGTTTTATTTGCTCAGTCATTTTTTGAATTTTTATTTTGGTATCCATTTCTATTAATTCTTCACTGGTTAAGAATGGAATTAATTTAGATGTTCTATCTATGTAACTTACAAGTATTGTTTTTTGTTGATCATTTAGATCTGGAGATTCTTTTATTTCGTTGGCAATTTTTACAAGATTTTTATTTTCAATTTTTATAATTGATGTGCTTTTGAATTCTCTTTCTTCAATAGGAAACTGATATTTTAACCCTAACAAAGACTCATTGATTTTAGCAACCTGACATAATTCATTTGCTGATTTTGGATAAAAACCTCTTGCAATATCCCATGAATAATAAAGCCATAACATGAGGATTGCACTACTACCAACGATCACCCAGTGAGCTCCACCTTTAGCCCTTTCTGGATTTCCAAAAACAGCATCTACTTTTTCAGTTCTGATTAATCTTCTTCCATAAAGAATACAGCCAATAATGGATACTATAATTAGTATTGTTACAAATTGGGTTAACATTAATTATCTTTTCCCATTATTTCTTCTTCCATATCCCAGATCATGGATAAAATTTCTTCTCTAGTAGTTGAAAATTCTTTATTTTTTTTAATTTCTCTTAAATCCTGAGTAAGTCCCATTTCAGCAAATGGAAGATTGTACTCTTTATGTATTCTTCCAGGTCTTGGTGCCATTACATATAATCTTTCACCAAGCAAAAGAGCTTCTTCAACTGAGTGAGTAATTAAGATAATTGTTTTTCCAGTTTCTTTCCAAATTTTTAAAACTAATGACTGCATTTTTTCTCTTGTTAACGCGTCTAAAGCACCTAATGGCTCGTCCATTAAAATCAAATCAGGATCATTAATTAGACATCTTGCAAGCGCAACTCTTTGCTGCATACCGCCTGATAATTGATAAGTTGGAGTGTTACCAAATCCTTTTAATCCAACTATATCTAGCCATTCCTCAACTTTATTTGCTGTGACTTCAGGATTTTCTTTTTTCATGCGAAGACCAAAGTTCACGTTTTCAGCAACTGTTAACCATTCAAATAAAGCACCTTGTTGAAACACCATTCCTCTTTCAACACCAGGCCCATCAATTTCATTATTGTTTAATATAATTTTTCCTGAAGTAGGTCTTAAAAATCCGGCAGTAATATTAAGTAAAGTTGTTTTTCCACAACCAGAAGGACCAAGAACTGTAAGTAGTTCTCCTTTTTTTAAGGTAAAACTAACATCTTTTAGTGCATGAACTGTTTCTCCTTTTGGAGTTTTAAAAATCATATTAAGATTTTGAGAAACGAGATCACTCATAGCGCCCTTATATTAGAAATTTTTTAAAAAAAATAGGCACCAATTATTTAAATCAGTGCCTATTTAAAAAGTTTTAAACCTTAAAATTATAAAGGTAAGAAACTTGTATCTACGTTACCAGATGGAGTTCCCATTCCATTCAAGAAACCACTTAGATTACCATTCTCCATAGATTGTTTAGTTTCTTCTGGAGTTAAGAATTTAAATCCATCTAAAGTACCTTTCATTTTTGATACTTCCATCGCAGATGCTTTTGACATAGAACTCATATCAGATTTACCTGATCTGTATCTGTCGTTTGCTTCGTGAGTAACTTCAACAAAAGTCCTTACCATACCTGGATTTTCATTCATAAACTTATTAGTTACAGATGTGATATCTATACCTAAGATACCTCCAGCTCTAGCTTCCTCAACTGAAATTAATCTAGAACCAACTTCTGTAGCTGCTGCAATTGAATTTCCACCAAATAAACATGCCATTGCAACATCACCACTTACTAAAGCTGCAGCTCCATCTTCTGGGACCATATCAATAACTGTCATTTTACTTGGATCAGCACCAACAATTTCCATACTTGCAGTAAAAACATAATCAGCCATAGTACCTAAAGGCACTGCAACTTTTTTACCTTCTAATTCACTAGCGTTTGCTTTTGTGATTCCAGATGCGTTTGATGTTACACAAGTTGTTCCACCCATTCCGTATTCCATAGCAATATCAATTAATTTGATTGGAGCATTAGATTTTACAGCGTTGATGAAAGGTACTAAACCCTGTGAATAAGAAATATCAATATCTCCAGCTAACATGGCTTCTGTCATTTCTACACCAGTGTTGAAGCTTGTCCATTTAACTGGGATACCCAAAGCTTTCGAGTAATTTTTTTTCATCATGTCCTCTAGATTTGGACTTGGCCATTCTAGAAAGTAAGCAACTCTAACTTCATTAGCTGCAGAGTTTGCAACTGAAATTGAAAGGTTTAGAGCAAATATAGATCCTAGAATAAAACTTAGTATTTTTTTCATTTATTCCCCTATGTTAATTTAATTAAATTAGCGCCATTTAAATTCAATTTTTGTCGGTTGTAAAACAAAAAGAATTGCAATTCTGATATGCTTTAAATAAGTTCAATTAAAAGTTGTATACTTACGTCGCACATTTTAGGTGGTCAAAATATTTCTAGAAAACAATTTGATTTAGTCTAATAGTTGGAAATATTTTTAACAGTTAACAAAAAGAAAAAAATTATGAGCTCAGAAACAAGAACTTCAGTTCCAAATTCATTAAATGAACATTGGATGCCGTTTACATCGAATAAAGATTTTAAAGCAAATCCAAGATTAATTACTGAAGCAAAAGGAGTTTATTTAAAAACTCACCATGGAAAAACACAAATTGATGCGAGCTCAGGATTATTTTGTAATCCGTTAGGACATGGTAGAAGAGAAATTACAGAAGCGGTTACTAAACAATTAGAGACTTTAGATTACGCTCAACCATTTCAACAAGGTTTTGGTGGCTCATTTGAATTAGCTACAAAGATTTCAAAACACACTCCAGGTGATTTAAATAAAATGTTTTTTACTATTTGTGGTTCAACAGCTGTTGAAACTGCAATTAAGATTGCAATTGCATATCACAGAGCAAAAGGAAACGCACATAGATTTAGATTTGTAGGACGTGAAAGAGGTTATCACGGAATGAATATTGGATGTGTTTCAGTTGGTGGAATGATCAATAATGTTAAAACATTTGCAAGTATTTTGATGCCAGGTGTTCAACACATGAGACACACTCATTTACCTGAGCATAAATTTGTTAGTGGTCAACCAGAAACAGGAGGAGATCTTGCAGATGATTTAGAAAGAATTGCAAGTAATTTTGGTCCTGAAAATATTGCAGCTTGTATTGTAGAACCAATCGCTGGATCTACTGGAACTTTAGTCCCACCTAAAGGATACTTACAAAGATTAAGAGAGATTTGTGATAAGCATGGAATACTTTTAATTTTTGATGAAGTGATTACAGGTTGGGGAAGAACAGGCTCTTCTTTTGCAAGTCATGAATTTGGAGTAACACCAGACATTATGACCATGGCTAAAGCTACAACAAACGGTGTTGTGCCCATGGGCGTGGTTGCTTGTAAGGATGAAATTTATGATGCTGTGATGGATGCTTCACCAATGGGATCTGTTGAATTGTTTCATGGATATACTTATTCAGGAATTCCAGTTGCAGTAGCAGCAGGTTTAGCTGTTCAAGATATTTTTGAAAAAGAAGATATTTTTGAAAGAGCAAAAAATTTAGCACCTTATTTCCAAAAAGGACTTTTCTCACTCCAAGACTTGGATGCTGTAGATAATATTAGAGGCTATGGAATGATGGGTGGAATTGATATGAAATTAAATTCCAAACCTGGTAAAGCTGGATTAGAAACTTTCAAAGCTTGTTACGAGGCAGGAGTAAACTTTAAAGCAACTGGTGACTGTCTAATTATCGCTCCTCAATTTATATGTGAAGAAAAACATATAGATGAGATCATTGATAAACTTAGAACAGGTATTACGAACTATCAAAAAAACCAAAAGAATTAATTAGTATAATTAAAGACATGGAGAGTGCTTATGAAGATAGGCGTACCCAAGGAGATAAAACCTCAAGAAAACAGAATAGGTTTAACACCAGATAGTGTCAAAACCTTAGTTTCTGAAGGTCACGAAGTTATTGTTGAAAACAACGGTGGTTTTGAAGCTGGATTTGAAAATGATCAATATACTAATGCAGGTGCAAAAATAGCAAGTACTGCAGGTGATATTTTTAATGATGCAGATATAATTGTTAAAGTTAAAGAACCTCAAAAAGTTGAGGTTGATATGATTAGAGAAAATCAAATTGTTTATACATATCTTCATTTAGCAGCAGCAAAAGAACTAACTGAAGGATTAATTAAATCAAAGAGTGTTAATATAGCTTATGAAACAGTAACAGATGATAATGGAAGATTACCATTGTTAGCTCCAATGAGTGCAGTTGCTGGTAGAATGTCTGTTCAAGCTGGTGCTCACTGTTTAGAAAAAAATCAAAGTGGAAGAGGACTTTTGTTAGGTGGTGCTCCAGGTGTAACCGGTGGAACTGTTGTAATTTTAGGTGGTGGTGTAGTAGGTGAAAACGCTGCAGTTATTGCAACAGGTATGCAAGCTAAAGTGCATATCGTTGATAAATCTGAAGCTAGATTAAAACAATTAGCAGAGATGTTTGGTGATAAAATTATTCCTGAGCAAAGTGATAAGATTGATTTACCTAAATTAGTTTCTGAAGCAGACTTATTGGTTGGTGGAGTTTTAATTCCAGGTGCTGAAGCACCAAAATTAGTTACTAAAGATATGATCAAAAGTATGAAAAGGGGTTCTGTTATAGTTGATGTTGCAATTGATCAAGGTGGATGTGTTGAAACAAGTAAACCAACTACTCACGGTGAACCAACCTATATTGTTGATGATGTTGTTCATTATTGTGTGGCTAATATGCCAGGTGGAGTTCCTAGAACTTCTACTTTAGCATTAAACAATGCAACGTTACCTTATCTAATTAAACTTGCTAACAATGGTTATCAAAAAGCACTTAGTGAAGATAAAAATTTTTTAGCTGGATTAAATATTTACAAAGGTCAAGTCACGTATAAAGCTGTTGCAGATGTGTTTGGATATGACTTTTCAGATCCATCAAAAATTTTTAATTAATTTTTTTTCCCATCTTAAAGAACTATTTAAAATTTTTTTCAAACTATTAAATTTAGGTTTCCATTTAATACATCTGTTAATATTTTTTGTGCTAGATACTGATCTAATAATATCTTTTGGTCTTCTTTTGCCAACTACAGTCGGTATTTTTTTTGGAACTTGCTTGTTCATATTTTTTAATACTTCTAAAACTGAAAATCCTCTTCCATAACCACAATTGAAAATTTTTGATTTTTTATTTTTGATTAAATATTTAGCAGTTAAATAATGAATTTCAGCTATATCTAAAACATGGATGAAATCTCTAATTGTAGTTCCATCTTTTGTATTATAATCATTTCCATTAATTATAAATTTGTTGCGCTTTCCTACTGCCACTTCACAAATTACCTTAATTAGATTTGTAGATGATTTAGTAATTAATCCTGATCGAAGTTTTTTGTCTGCTCCAGCAACATTGAAGTATCTAAGAATTATATATTGAACTTTATTTAATTTTGATTTTTTGACAATAAATTTTTCCAAATTTAATTTTGACGCAGCGTATGGATTAATTGGTTTAAGTTTGTCTTTTTCATTAACATTTTTTGAACCACTGTTTCCATAAACAGAAGCAGTTGAGGAAAATATAATATTTTTTAAATTATTTTTAAAACAAGTGTTTAAAAAAATCTTACCTCTCCTAAAGTTAATATCCTCATATTTTTTTGGATTTTTAATAGATTCATCAACTCTTACAAGACCAGCAAAATGCATAACAACATCGAAATTGTCATTTTTAATTATTTCAGTTACTTTTTTTTCATCTGATATATCGCAAATATGTAATTTAGATTTTTTTGGAACTATTTTTTTATTACCTGTAGCCAAATTATCTATAATTGTTACTTTTATACCTTTGTCTAAAAGAAAATTGGCAACATGACTTCCAATATATCCTGCCCCTCCAGTAAGAAGAACATTATTCATTAATAATTAATTCCTCAATAACTGATTTTATTCCAAGTTTAATTGAAATTTTTGGACTCCAACCTAATTGATTAATTTTTGATGAATCAATTAATTTTCTAATAGTCCCATTTGGTTTGGATTTGTCGTATACAAATTTACCTTTATAATTAACAATCTCTGAAATTAATAAAGCTAATTTTTTAATACTTATCTCTTTACCAGATCCAATATTAATAAATTGATTTTCGAATTTACAAGCTTTTAAATATTTTTTTTTTGAAATACTCATAACTTTTAAACAAGCTCTTGCAAAATCATCAACATGTAAAAATTCTCTTTTAGGTGTCCCATCACCCCAAATCGTAACTGTTTTTTTTTTATTTTTTTTTGCAGATAAAATTTTGTTAATTAACGCTGCTAAAACATGACTATTTATTAAATGATAATTGTCATTAGGTCCATAAAGATTGGTAGGCATTACAGCTCTATAATCAGTATTATACTGATTATTAAAACTTTGACACATCTTAATACCAGCTATTTTAGAAATAGCATAGGCATCATTTGTTTTTTCTAGTTTTCCAGATAAAAAATAATTTTCTTTTATTGGAATTTTAGCTTCTTTCGGATAAATACATGATGAACCTAAAAAAAGTAATTTTTTTACTTTGGTCTTAAAAGCTGAAATTATACAATTATTTTGAACTTGTAAATTTTCGTAAATAAAATCTGCAGGATAAGTTGTGTTAGCTAAAATTCCGCCAACTTTTGCAGCACATAAATACACATGATCAAATTTATGTTTGTTAAAAAAATTGTACGTTTTAATCGAATCTAAAAAGTTTAGTTTTCTCCTGTCTACAACAAAAATTTTATTTTTTTTTGAAATATTTCTTAAGATAGCAGATCCAACCATACCTTTGTGGCCAGCAATAAATATTTTTTTCATTTTAAGAAATTAATTTTTTATGTTCATTATAATCACTTTCTATCATTTCTTTTATCATTTGATTAAAAGTAATTTTTGGCTTCCATTTAAGAATTTTCTTTGCTTTTTTTGAGTCTCCTAAAAGCGAATCAACTTCAGTAGGTCTAAAATATTTTTTTCCAACTTTAACTATAACCTTACCTGTTTCTTTATCTATACCTTTTTCGTTAATTCCTTTGCCAACCCATTTGATGTTTATACCTAGATTTTTTGAAGCAATATTAACAAAGTCTCTAACACTATATTGTTTTCCAGTAGCTATAACAAAATCATCTGGTTTATTTAATTGCATCATTTTCCACATAGCTTCAGCATAATCTGCGGCATGACCCCAGTCTCTTCTTGCATTTAAATTTCCTAAAATTAAATTTTTTTGTAAGCCCAATTTGATTTTTGATAACCCAATAGTAATTTTTCTTGTTACAAATGTTTCTCCTCTTAAAGGTGACTCATGGTTAAATAAGATACCATTGCATGCAAAAAAATTATAAGCCTCTCTATAATTTACTATAATCCAATATGCATATAATTTTGCCACCCCATAAGGACTTCTTGGATAAAAAGGAGTTTTTTCGTTTTGAGGAGTTTCTCTAACTTTTCCATATAATTCAGATGTAGAGGCTTGATAAATTTTAGTTTTATTAATTAAATTTGCAGATTTTACAGCTTCTAATAATCTTAAAACTCCAATCGCATCTGAGTTTGCTGTATATTCTGGAATTTCAAATGAAACTTTAACATGACTTTGTGCAGCTAAATTATAAATTTCATTTGGCCTTACTTTATTTAAAATACTTATTAAACTTGAGCTATCTGTCATATCACCATGATAAAGAGTAAATTTTTTATCATGCAAATCTTTATTATTAAAAAACTCATCAATTCTTTGAGTGTTAATTAAAGATGTTCTTCTCTTTATTCCGTAGACTTGATAATTTTTTCTAAGCAGAAATTTGGTTAAGTAGTATCCATCTTGTCCTGTAATACCTGTAATTAAAGCTTTTTTCATTAGTTGTAATTTATATCAATTCTTTTGAAAAAAATATAAAAATCAGTTCATTAAATTATAAACAATTGTTTACTTCAGTGATTATGTTAGATGTGCTTAAAAATGATAAACAAATTAAATATTCCAGGATCAACAAAAGTAGTAGTGATAGGTGGAGGTATTATAGGATGTTCTGTAGCTTATCACTTAACAAAATTTGGTTGGAAAGATGTTATTGTTTTCGAAAGAGATCAATTAACATCAGGTACAACTTGGCATGCAGCAGGATTAGTTAGCCAGTTAGGACCTACAGCTGCTGTTACAAAAATTAGAAAATATACTTTAGATCTTTATAAAAAGTTAGAAAAAGAAGTTGATCACTCAGCAGGTTTAAGAATTAATGGAGCACTATCGATTGCTCAAACAGATGCTAGATGGCAAGAGCTTCAAAGACAAGCAACCACTGCTCAATTGTATGATGTTGGTATTGAAATATTGGATAAAGATCAGATAAAGAAAAATTATCCAATTATGCACACAGAAGATTTAAAAGGTGGAGTGTTAATGCCAGGTGATGGTGCTGCTGATCCAAGCGGTGTTACTCATATGTTAGCAAAAGGTGCAAGATTAGGTGGTGCAAAAATATTTGAACAATCATCTGTTGAAACAATATTAATTAAAGACGGTAGAGTTAGTGGTGTTAGAGTTAATGGACAAGATGTTGAATGTGAATATGTAGTTCTTGCAACAGGTATGTGGTCTAGACAAATTGGAGAAAAAATAGGAGTTAGTATTCCTTTGTATCCTGCAGAACATTTTTATGTAATCACAGAACCAATTGAAAATCTTTCACCAACATTACCTGTAATAAGAGATTTTGACAGCAGTACTTATATTAAAGAAGATGCTGGAAAACTTTTAATTGGAATATTTGAAGGTAAATCAATTCCAGCATTTAATAATACCAACAAAGTTCCAGAAGATTTTTCATTCGGTGAATTTCCAGAAAATTTTGATCATTTTGAACCATATTTAGAAAAATCCATGAAACGATTGCCAGTTTTAGAGCAAGCTGGAATTAGAAAGTTTTTTTCTGGACCAGAATCTTTTACACCTGATACAAATTCTTTATTAGGTGAAGTTCCTGAAGTTAAAAATTTATTTGTTAGTTGCGGTTTGAATAGCATTGGTATTGGTAGTGGAGGAGGAGTTGGGAAAGTAACCGCAGAATGGTTAATGACTGGTCATATCAATGAAGATATTTTTAATTACGATATAAAAAGATTTCAAAAGTTTCATTCTGTATTAGGTTTTATTAAAGATCGTATTACAGAGTCACTTGGGGATTTGTATGGAATGCATTGGCCTTATAAACAACACAAAACATCTAGAAATGTAAAAAAACTACCATACCATGATGAATTAAAAAGTTTTGGTGCATGTTTTGGAGTTTCAGCTGGATACGAAAGACCAATGTGGTTTGCTCTAGATGGAGAAAAAGCAGAGTATGAATACAGTTATAACTATCAAAATTGGTACCCATCAGTTGAATACGAAACCAACAACACACTTGCAAATGTTGGTCTATATGATTTATCTCCGTTTTCTAAATTCGAAATTAAATCTGATAAAGCTTATGAAGATCTTCAGAGAATTTGTACATCAAATATAAAGCAGGAACCAGGAAAATGTACTTATACTCATATGCTTAATAATGATGGAGGAATTGAAACAGATCTTACAGTAGTTTGTATTGATGAAAATCATTTTAGAATAATTAGTTCTGCAGCAACAAGAGAAAGAGATAAATTTCATATTAAAAAGTATCTGTCTGATGATGTTGAGTTAACTGACATTACTGATGATTATTGTGTGTTTGGAATATTTGGCCCAAAGAGTAGACTGTTAATGCAAGATTTAAGTTCAGACGATTTTAGCAATGAAAATTTTAAGTTTGCAAATTCAAAATATATAGAAATTGATGGAACTAAAATATGGACCCAAAGATTATCTTATGTTGGTGAATTAGGTTACGAACTTTATGTTAAAACTTTAGATTCTAAAAATATTTACGAGAAACTAATAGAAAAGGGTAAAAAATATAATTTATCTAATTGTGGAATGCATGCATTAGATACCATGAGAATGGAAAGTGGTTTTTTACATTGGGGCCATGATATATCACCTGAAGAAAATCTTTACCAAGCAGGTCTTAACTTTACAATTAGTTATAAAAAAGATTTTAATTTTATTGGAAGAGAGGCATTAGAAAAAATAAAAGATAAAAAAATTGACAGGAAGTTTGCTATGTTTGTCCTTAAAAAAAATGAACCTGGAAAACCTCTTCTACTTCATGATGAACCAATTTATAAAGATGATATAATAGTTGGAAGAACTACATCAGGTAATTATTCTTTTAACTTCAAGAAAAATCTAGCATTTGGTTATATAAATAATGACTATTCAGATAATGAACTTTTAAATGGTAATATTTCAATAGAAATTGAAAAAATTAAATATCCAGCAGAAATCATCTTTAAACCATTGAAACAAACTAATTTTAAAAATAATTAGTTTTAGTTTAGATTAAAAGTTTATTGAAAAATTATTGATTTATAATAAAAGTAAGCTTTTTTATGGCGGGGTAGCTCAGTTGGTTAGAGCGCGGGACTCATAAGCCCGAGGTCAGTGGTTCGATCCCACTTCCCGCTACCATTTAATGTCCTGGAAATTCTATTAAATTCTCTACTTTGTAATTTTTATTAACTAAATTATCAGATCCACCTAAATCAAATAAATTAATAACAAAGACAAATGCAGCTACTTTTGCGTCACACATTTCAATCAATTTAGCAGCAGCCTCTGCAGTACCTCCAGTTGCAATTAAATCATCAATTATTAAAACAGATTCATCTTTTAAAATAGAATCTTTGTGAACTTCAATTGTTGCAGTTCCGTACTCTAATTCAAAATCTACAGAATGTACTTCAGCTGGTAATTTATTTTTTTTTCTTAACAATATAAAAGGTTTTTTAAGTATATAAGAAACTGCAGAAGCAAACACAAAACCTCTTGATTCTATTGCAGCAATTTTATCAATTTTGTATTTTTTAGATCTTTCAATAATTTGATTGATAGTTTCAGCAAAAGCATTTTCGTTCTTAATTAGAGTGGTTATATCTCTAAATAGAATACCTTTTTTAGGATAATCAGGGATTGATCTAATATGATCTTTTAAATTCATAATTCTTAATTATAAATAGATAAATTTTAAATTATGACAACAAATAAATTAGCAATTATTGGTGGAAGTGGTCTTTATGATGTTGAAGAATTTACTAATAGAGAATTGTTAGAAATTAATACTCCTTGGGGCAAACCATCTGATCAAATATTAAAAACTAATTATAATAATAAAGAAGCTTATTTTTTACCAAGACATGGAAGAGGGCATTTTGTTTCTCCCTCAAATATTAATTTTAGAGCAAATATAGATTCACTAAAACAATTAGGTGTTACTGATATTGTTTCAGTCTCAGCCGTAGGATCTTTGAAAGAAGAATTGGAACCTGGAAAATTTGTTATTGTTGATCAATTTATTGATAGAACTTTTGCACGAATAAAAACTTTTTTTGATGATGAAATTGTTGCCCATGTATCGATGGCACATCCTACATCAAATGGATTAATGAATGCTTGTGAAGATGCGATTAAGAAATCTAATATAGAATACCAAAGAAATGGAACTTATGTTGTTATGGAGGGGCCTCAATTTTCAACATTGGCAGAATCTAAATTATATAGATCTTGGAAGGCAGATGTTATTGGAATGACTAATATGCCTGAAGCAAAACTCGCAAGAGAAGCAGAAATCAGATATGCATCTGTTTCAATGGTCACAGATTTTGATTGTTGGCACCCAGATCATGAAAACGTTGATGTTCAACAAGTAATAAAAGTTTTGTTAGGAAACGCCGAAAAAGCAAAAGTGATGATTAAAAATTTAATTGATAATTTTGAAAGCCATATAGACCCAAATGATCCAACTAATAATTGCTTAGATGTAGCTATTATTACTGCTCCCGAAAAACGAACCCAAAAAACAATAGATAAGTTAAAAACTGTTGCTGGTAGAGTTCTTAAAAAATGAAACAAATATTAATTTTAATATTTTTTTTATTAATAAATACAAATTCATTTGCTGATAAAAGATTTGAAAAGGATTTAAAAAAAATTTCTAAGTTAAATTCTTTTGTAAACAATAAAGGTGAATATTATCAAATAAATAATAGCATTGATAAAGATAAAACTATTATTTTAATTTATACACATGGTCAGTGGGGTGGTGATCAAAAATTAAATGGTTGTAATAGGCGATGGAGCAAAATACCACCCGCAATCTATCAATTAGATGGCACGAAAATTAAAGATTTAACTATAAAAACATATCAATTGTGTTCTGGTGTAAGAGGCTGGACTCAAAGTGAAGAAGATAAATTTTGGGAAATTTACGATAAAAATAATCAGGATGTAAATAGCGTTTTAAATCTCAAAGATAAAAATGGAATTCTTTTAATAGACAAATATAAAAGCAATCAAAAACATAAGGTAATTAAGTTAAAAATTGATGAGTTTAAAAAAAAAGGTTTCAATAATATTGTATTATCAGGACATTCAGCGGGTGCGAAAAGTTCTTTTGTATTAAAATCAAATTATCCTAAACTAATAAATGGAGTAATTTCTTTTCATGTAGGTTTTGGTGGTAAATTTGCAAAAGCAAAAAATCCAGATCAAGGTTGGATAAATTGGAGAAACTATAAAAAATCTCTAATTAATTGGTCTCAGATAGGTGAGGTCATATTATTTACTCATGATAAAGATTGGGCTGATACAAAAAAAACCTTAAGTTTTCTGACAGAGTTTGAAAATATCAAATTTTTTGATTTAAGTAATACGCAATGTAAAAAGAAAAAATTATTAGCTGACTATCATGGAATAGCTTTAACAAAATGTTTTGCAGACGAGGATCCTAGAGGCAAAGAGATAATTAAATATTTGAATAAAATTTATTAAAATGAGAATAGAAGGAAAAGAATATCGAACAATATGGTATGATGAAAGTGTTGTTAAGATAATTGATCAAACTAAGCTACCACACAATTTTGTTATTAAAGAATTAAATACAGTAAAAGACGCAATTAACGCAATCAAGGTAATGGAAGTAAGAGGCGCTCCTTTAATAGGAGGAACTGCCGCTTACGGGATGGTATTAGCTGTTCAGGAGAATACTAATAAAGAATTTATTAACAAAAGTGCAGAGGAATTAATTCAATCAAGACCTACAGCGATAAATTTGAAATGGGCAGTAGATCGTATGACGAAAAAATTATCAGGGATCAATAGTGATCAAATTTTAGATATAGCTTTAAAAGAAGCTAAAGAAATTTGTGATGAGGATGAAAATTTTTGTGAAAATATAGGTATTAATGGATTAAAACTTATCGAAGAAATTTATAACAAGAAAAAAAGTACAGTAAATATTTTAACTCATTGTAATGCAGGTTGGTTAGCAACTATTAATTGGGGAACAGCAACTTCGCCCATTTATCATGCTCATAAAAAAGGAATTCCAGTTCATGTCTGGGTAGATGAAACAAGACCAAGAAACCAAGGTGCAAATTTAACTTCATATGAGTTAAATGAGGAAGAAATACCCAATACAATTATTGCTGACAATACTGGAGGTATTTTAATGCAAAGAGGAGAAGTTGATATGTGTATTGTTGGGACAGATAGAACTTTATCCAATGGAGATGTGTGTAATAAAATTGGAACTTATCTAAAAGCTTTAGCTGCACATGATAATGAAGTTCCTTTTTATGTAGCGTTACCAAGTTCAACAATTGATTGGAATATTAAAGATGCTAAAGATATTCCTATTGAGAAAAGAAACTCTGAGGAATTATCTCATGTAGAGGGTGTTGATAAAAATAATGAAGTTAAAAAAGTTTTGATTTATCCAAAGAAAAGTAAGGCTATGAATTTAGCTTTTGATGTAACACCCGCTAAATATGTAACTGGATTGATCACTGAAAGAGGTATTTCTAAAGCTTCTTCAGAGGGATTAAAAAAATTATTTAAATAAATTATCTAAGAGAAGCTGCAATATTACCACCATCTACAGTCAAAACTGCACCAGTAGTTTTTTTTGAAACCGCTAAATGAAAAAATGCTTTAGCAACATCTTCAGCCTTTACTTCATTTAAAAGCAAGTTTCCTCTCATATATTCATCTGTAGAAACTTCTCTAGCTTTTGCACGAGATTTAATCATTCCATCATTAAGTAGGCCACTTCTAATTCTATCAGCATTAACACCATTTGATCTTATTCCAAGAGAACCATAATCTACAGCATATTGTTTGCATAAACTTAATAAAGCAGTTTTTGGAAGACCATAAGGGCCAAAATTTTTTCCAGGATTTACTGATTGCTTTGAAATATTAAACAACAAGCATCCTTCAATATTTTGCTTTTTCATTATTTTAATTGTCTCTGACGCACAATTTTGGTGTGAGAAGAAATTATCCTCAAAACTTTCTCTTAAAATTTTTTCATCTACCTCTGCTATTGAACCACCAATCGCAGTTCCGGCATTGGAAATTAGAATATCAACACCACCATATATCTCATTTATTTTTTTAAAAGCAGCTTTAACATTATTTTTATTTCGTACATCACAATGCAAACAAAGATCTGAAATTTTACTTTGCATTTCTATAACTTTTTTTGCGTCATAATCTAGGAGAACAATTTCAGCTCCATAACTTTTAAAAAGTTTATAAGTAGCAGAACCAATTGCACCAAATCCTCCAGTAACAACAACAACGTTTCCTTGAAGAATTTTTTTAGCTTTTTTAATTTTTGCTTGTTCTAAAGACCAATATTCAACATCAAATAAATCCTTTTCAGGAATAAACTTGTATTTTGTAGTTTCCTCTACAGATGAAATCACTCTTGCGTTTGTTTCGGTTAAATCTCCAGCTATTTTAGATGCCTTAAGACTGTCTCCAACGCTAAACAAACCAACATTTTGTACCAAAATTACTCTTGGGGAAGTATCCAGCATAGTTTTTTTGCCTTTAACCTTTTTCTTATTAGTATTGAAATATTTCAGATACTTCTTTCTGTAGTCATTAAAACTTTTTTCAGCTAGTTTTTTAAAATCTTCAATTGAGGAATTTTCTCTTGGGC
>CACFZQ010000022.1:0-14545 GCA_902570835.1 uncultured Pelagibacteraceae bacterium
TTGCGGTTGGAACTGGTAAAGCTTTGGATCAAGAAGAAACTTTTTCTACTATGTTATCTGAATATTAAAAGATGGTAAAAGGCAGAGATGACTTTGTAATTGCCTTTAGATCAGCTTTTTTTAAAAAGAAAGATAAACAAAAGTTTTCGTTAATAAGCTTAATTATTTTATCTATAGTTATAATAATTTTAAGTAATTTTAATTTTAAACCAATTCAACTTGTAAAATTAGGAATTAATGAAGTAATTTATAGATCTTCTTATATTTCATCAATTCCAGAAAATAAAATTAAAGAGATAATATCCAAATTTAAATCACATATTGATTTATACGAAAATTATCAGAACGAATTAAATAAAAAACAAAATACAGATGAGATTAAAGTATTAAATAATATTTTAATTGCTGAAAATAAAAGACTTAGAGAGTTGGTTGATGAAAGCATAAATTCAGAAGAAATTTTTGCGAGAGTTATAATTGATAGAGAAAGTCCATATTTAAAATCTATTGTGTTGAATAGAGGTTCAAAAGATAATGTAAAAATTGGAATGGCAATAATGGATAGAAACTATTTAGTTGGTCAGATAATTGAGGTAAATTACTCAAATTCAAGAGCTCTTCTATTGTCAGATTTAAACAGCAAAATACCAGTGATAATTCAACCTCCATTTTTGCAAGCTGTAGCTTCTGGAACCGGTAAAGATCATGGAATAATTGAATACACTAAAGATGAATATAAAGAAAATCAAATTGAAAGTGAGGCAATTGTATATACTTCTGGCTTGGGTGGTATTTTTAAACCAGGTATTCCAGTTGGCAAAATAACAAATAATTCTGAGAAATTAAATTTTTTTTCTGACTTTGGACAACTAAGTTTTGTAAAGATTGTAGAATTTAAAATAGGTGACAATCAATAATGGCTTCATTAAATAAAAGTACATTTTTAAGATCATTACTTTCATATTTACCAATTATTCTTTTGTTTTTTTCAGTGTTTAATGAATTTGATTTTAATTATTTAAAATTAGATTATTTTTCATTCAATTTTATTTTTATTTTAATTTTTTTTTGGACACTAAGAAATCCAGATTACCTAGGATATTTTTCAATTTTTTTAGCAGGAATTGTTAATGATGTAGTAATTGGTATTCCAATAGGAATAAGCAGCTTTTGTTACTTACTAATCTGCGCTATTACCTCATATATTAGACAAATTACATTAAGTCCAAAATTTATAAATGATTGGCTTTCTTTTATTGTTGCTGTTTTGCTTATAAACTCAATTCAAGTAATAATTTTAGATTTAATATTTTTATATCAAGTAGACTATACGAGCTACTTGATAAACTCTGGTTTTACTTTTTTATTTTACCCATTATTTTTTATATTATTTAATATTTTAAACAGCAAAATTTCACTTAAAAAGAATGATTAAAGGAAATTCAGGAATTAGAAAAACAGACGTAATTAATAGACGTATGTTTATTATAGGTGCTGCAAAAATAATAATTTTTACGGGAATTATAGCTAGACTTTTTTCTCTACAAGTTAATGAAAATAAAAAATATCTTACTCTTTCAGACAAAAATAGAATTAGAGAATGGAAGTTACCACCTATAAGAGGGGATATCGTTGATTATTTTGGTAATATAATTGCTGGAAATTTAAAAGTATATCAACTTCACATAATTCCTGAACAAGTTGAAAATTTCAATTATTTGTTAACACGATTAAAAACTCTACTTAATTTAAGTGATAAAAAAATAGAAAAAATTGTAAAATTAAAAAATAAATTAAAACCTTGGGAAAGTATTATTGTCTCTGAAAATTTATCTTGGAGTGATTTTTTAAAGATAAATAATTATTTATATGATTTGGTTGGCGTCAAGCCAGTTATGACTATTTCACGAAATTATCCCTTTGGTGAAGTCTATACACATATTTTAGGATATGTCAGTCAACCTAACGAAGAAGAAATTCTTGCTAACGAAACAGTACAAGAAAGATTTGTTTCAGGAATGAAAATTGGAAAATTGGGATTAGAAAAAACTTTAGAGAATCATCTAATTGGAATGAATGCAATACAAAGATATGAAGTTAATGCTTATGGAAAAAGGATCAATCAACTAGAACATCAAAAAGGTAAACAAGGTTTACGAGTAAGATTAACTGTTGATACAGAAGTTCAAAAAGCTTGTGGAAAACTTTTAAATAATCGAGCGGGGTCTATTAGTGTTATGGATATTTATACGGGCGATATTATTGCTATGTACTCTTCTCCTTCTTACGATCCAAACAAATTTTTGTTTGGTATAAGTAATGACGATTGGGAGTTAATTAGAAATAATCCATTAAAACCCTTAGTAAATAAGACACTTTCAGGACTTTATTCACCTGGATCCACTATAAAACCAATCGTAGCTTTATCAGCTTTAGAAAACAAAATTGTTAGTCCAAGTTTTAAAGTTAAATGTACTGGAAAGATGGAGCTCTATGGACAAACATTTCACTGCTGGAAAGAAAAGGGTCATGGATTTGTAAGTTTAAAAAATGCAATGAAACAATCATGTGATACCTATTTTTATGAAGTTGCAAGATTACTGGGTGTAGATCGATTGAATGTTACAGCTAAAAAATTTGGTCTAGGTAAAAAAGTATTAGGAGATTATTTTGATTTTGAAAAATCAGGTTTATTTCCAAACACCAAATGGAAAAAAAATAATCTTGGAAAAGGTTGGGTGCTAGGAGAAACATTAATAACTGGAATAGGTCAAGGATATACTCAAACAACTCCACTTCAATTATGTCTCATGACTGCACAGATTGCTAATGGAGGCTATTCAATAAAATCAAGAATAATTGCTGATAAAAATCCAATATCACTTGAGGAAACAAAAAGAAAATTAAAAGAAGAAACTTTGCATGCTCAAGAAAAGAAATTATTTAATGATCCTAAAAATATAAAAATTGTCCAAGAAGCCATGTTTAGTTCTACTAATGAATTATACGGAACCTCGTATAAATCTAGAATAGATGATCCAAAATACCAATTTGCAGGAAAAACTGGAACTGCACAGGTTAAGAGAATCAGTATGCGTGAAAGAGAACTTGATTTAAAAATTGAACAAATCCCCTATAAAGATCGTGATCATGCATTATATATCGCCTATGGTCCGTATATTGATCCTAGGTATGCATTAAGCATTATAGTTGAGCATGGTGGTTCAGGAAGTAGAACTGCAGCACCTATAGCAAAAGAATTGTTCAAATTAATTATTGATAGAAACGATTTAAGAAATAAACAAAAAAACTTTGAGGAATTAAAAATTTAATGTTTCAAAATGATAGATTAAATAACGAACTTACTTTTTGGCAAAAAGTTAAAGAATTAGATTTTATTTTGCTGACAAGTGTACTTATGCTTTCAATATTAAGTTTATTTGTAATGTATTCAACAGATGGTGGTGAAATTCTTTTTCATACAAAAAGTCATTTTAGCAAAATTATACTTTTTTTTCCTTTAATGATTTTTATTGCTTTTTTTAACATCAAATGGTGGCATAATTTCTCATACTTGTTTTATGTCTCTGTGATTCTTTTACTAATTTATGTTTCTTTTTTTGGAATTAAGTCTTCTGGTTCAAGAAGATGGATGGATTTATATTTGTTTAATTTGCAGCCATCTGAACTAATGAAGATAGCAATTATACTTTGCTTAGCAAAATATTATCACAGGATCAAAATTGAAAATGTAAACTCAATTACAAGCATTATGACTGTTGTAACTATAATTTTAATACCAATTATTATGGTACTTTCACAACCAGATTTAGGAACTTCAATTCTAATCGCAGCTAGTGGATTAATTGTCCTGTGGTTGGGAGGTGTTAAGATAAAATATTTTATATATTCTTTTATAGTATTCTTAATATCATTACCTTTTGTAATTTCTTTCTTAAAGCCCTACCAAAAGTTAAGAATATTGACCTTTTTAGATCCTGATAGAGATCCATTAGGTGCTGGTTATCAGATAATTCAGTCGAAAATAGCAATTGGTTCTGGAGGTTTAGATGGCAAAGGTTTTTTAAAAGGTACACAAAGTTATTTGGATTTTTTACCGGAGAAACATACCGACTTTATATTTACTTTATTTTCTGAAGAGTTTGGATTTATAGGATCAGTAGCATTGTTAATTTTGTACTCAATTATTATTATCAGGATTTTGAGAATTGGTGCTATCTCAAGAAGTAATTTTTCAAGATTATTCTGTTTTGGATTTGCTTTTGCAATATTCATTTACATTGTTGTAAATCTTTCAATGGTCTTAGGTTTACTGCCAATTGTTGGGTCTCCATTACCAATAATGTCCTATGGAGGTTCCTCTATGTTAGCAACTATGATCGGGTTCGGAATTGTTCTTAGTGCCAAGATAAATCACAAACAGATGATTGCTTAAAATATTTAATTTAATTAAGCATAATTTGTCACTATGAAAATTCTATTTTTTAATTGTATAACATTATTATGAATAAGAACATTAAGGTTGGTATAGTTGGTGCAGGTATTCAAGGTGTATCAAATGCATTGTTCCTTCAAAAAAAGGGATTTAATGTAACAATATTTGATAGAGACAATCCAGGAAGCCAAGCAGCTTCGTATGGAAATGCAGGACATTTTTCGCCTTACGCTTCACTTTCTTTAAATAGAACTGATGTCTTAGCGGATGTTCCAGCTATGTTATTAAGTTCAACTGGTCCTCTAGCTTTAAAATGGAATTATGTTCCAAAAATGATTCCATGGTTCATGAAATTTATTATGAACACAACAAAAACCAAGATGATGCATACTGCAAAAAATATGCATCAAATTTTAGATTTAGCTTTACCAGCTTATGATGAATTATTTGATGAAATAGATCTTGAGGGATTGGTGGAAAATAAAGGAATACTTTATATCTGGAATGATCAAGATTTAAAAAGTAGGGAATTAGAAATTAGAGTTAGAGATGAATTGGGAGTTAAGCAACAACTAGTAAATAAAGCTGAAATTCATGATTTAGAACCCCATATTAAACCTTTCTATCATGCTGGAGTTTACTATCCTTATGCAAGACATGCTCGAAATCCAAAAAGAATTCTCTTAAAATTATTTGATCTATTTTTACAAAAAGGTGGAAAGTTTAACAAAGTAAATATTAAAGATATAAAATTTGATGAGGAAAAACCTATTTTTAAAACTGAAACACTAAGTTATGTTTTTGATAAAGCAGTAATTGCTTGTGGTGCTTTTTCTAAAAAATTGACTGATAATTTAGATGAACAAATTCCTCTAGATACTGAAAGAGGATATCATGTTCATTTTAAAAACTGTGATCATTTATTAAGTCGACCAGTAATATTTTCAAACCGTGGTTTTGGTATTACACCAATGGAACAAGGATTAAGAGTAGTTGGAACAGTTGAATTTGGTGGATTAGAAAATCCTTTGTCAAAATCTAGAGTTAAAAATTTAATTAATAATGCAAAATATATGCTTGGTGATTTACCCGAGCATGAGGATGAGTGGTTAGGATTTAGACCAACTTTACCAGACTTTTTACCTGTCATGGGGCCATCAAAAAATTATAAAAATGTTTATTATTGTTTTGGACATCATCATTTAGGATGGACTTTAGGTCCAATTTCTGGAAAGATTGTTTCAGGAATGATAGCGAACGAAAATACAAACTTAGATTTAAAACCTTATAGTTCGTTAAGATTTAGCTAAGTGAGACAGGATAGTAATTATCTTGCTTATATATATCTGTTTTTAACAGTAACTTTTTGGGCAGGTAACTTTGTTGTTGGAAAACTAGCAAGTTTTTACGAGGTACCACCTTTTTCTTTAAATTTTTATAGATGGTTTTTTGCATGGTTGATTTTAGCTCCATTCACCATTCCAGAAATCTTGAATAAAAAAGGTTATATTATAAAGAATTATAAGCTTTTTATTGTTTTAGGTATAACTAGTATTACAATATTTAATTCTATTGTTTATTATTCATTAAATTTTACTCAAGTTATTAGTGGTGTATTGATGATTTCAACTATACCTGTAATGATTATGTTGTTTTCATCAATTTTAAAAATAGAGAGAACAAATATTTTTCAAATCTTAGGTGTAATTTTTTCTTTTTTAGGTGTGTTAATGATTATTACCAAGGCAAATTTAGAGATATTAAAAAATTTAGACTTTAACAAGGGAGATTTAACAATGGTAATAGCAATGTTTTCATGGGCATTATATTCTACATTGTTAAAGGGAAAAAAATATGAACTATCCCAGCTATCTTTACTACAAGTAGTAATAACTTTTGGTTTAATTTTCTTAATTCCAGTTTATTTTATTGAGTATCAAATAGGTTTTAGAATAAATTTAGAATTACCTTTTTTTTTAATTTTATTTTATGTTGTGATCTTCCCTGGTTTGGCATCCTTTTTTTTATGGATTAAGGGAATTTCAATGATAGGAGCTAATCGATCAGGAGTTTTTTTGCACTTAATGCCAATATTGAGTGCAATAATGGCAATGGTTTTTTTTAGTGAAAAATTTATGTTTTATCATATTTTAGGCGCTTGTTTTATTATAACAGGAATATTGTTATCAAATAAGAAAGTTAAAAATGCTTAAAGTTGCTATATTAGATGATTACCAAAATGTTGCGCAACAATTTGTTGATTTAGAGAAATTATCTGGAAAATATGAGTTTAAGATTTTCAGTGAACCTTTTCTAGACGAAGCAGACGCTATTGAACAATTGGCTGATTTTGAAGCTCTTTTGATAATGAGAGAAAGAACTCCAATTACAAAAAATCTTATTGATAATTTGAGCGATTTAAAATTTGTTATAACTAGTGGATTAAGAAATAGATCTATAGACCTTGAAGCTGCTAAAAAAAGGAAAATTATGGTTTGTGGAACAGAAATTAATATCAATCCTACACCAGAATTAACTTGGGCATTAATTCTTGGTTTGGCTAGAAACTTTAAAGAAGAGTTTGATAATATGTATCAAGGATACTGGCAAACTACTATTGGTGTTGAACTTAAAGGAAAAATCTTAGGATTAATTGGATTAGGAAGAGTAGGTAGCGAAGTTGCAAAAATTGGAAAGGCTTTTGGAATGCAAGTTATGGCTTGGAGTGAAAATTTAAGTTTAGATAAATGCAAAGAGCTAGATGTTTTGCCATGTAGCAAAGAAGATTTAATTAAGAACTCAGATGTTTTGTCTATTCATGTACAAGGTGGGGAGAGATATATAGATTGCATAACATTAAAAGAGCTAGATAATATGAAGAAGACAGCTTTTTTAATTAATACTTCAAGAGGGCCAATAGTTAATGAAGATGATTTAATTATAGCATTATCAACCAATGTAATCGCTGGGGCTGGTATCGATGTATATGAAAAAGAACCTTTGCCTGAAAATAATAAATTGAGATTTTTACCGAACGCTCTATTAACTCCACATATAGGATATGTAACAGCAGAAAATTATAGTATTTTTTATAATCAAATGATCGAAGGATTAGAGGCTTGTGTTAATGGAAAGCCAATTAGAGTTTTAGAATAACCATGGAGTTACCAGTTGTAAATCATGAAGATTATTTTGCAAAAATTGGAGATGATCATAAATTTCCAATAAATAAATTTAGCGAACTTGCAAATTATTTAATTAAAAAAA
Source organism: uncultured Pelagibacteraceae bacterium (assembly GCA_902570835.1). Taxonomy (GTDB): domain Bacteria; phylum Pseudomonadota; class Alphaproteobacteria; order Pelagibacterales; family Pelagibacteraceae; genus Pelagibacter. Next base: position 7,724 of record CACFZQ010000022.1, read on the forward strand.
ATGTAGTTAAAAATTTTCACAAACCTTATCCTTGTTCATCTGAAACACTAAAGTTTGCTCATTCTGAAAAATATATAAAAGACATCACAAATAAAACTTTAGACAAAGATGGTGTTAAAAAAATAGGTTTTCCTTTAGTAGACAGTGTTGTTCAGAGATCTTTGGTTGCAACAGGAGGGACTGTGTTGGCATCAAAACTTGCAATATATAATGGAATTTCTTGTAATACGGCTGGAGGGAGTCACCACGCTAATTACCATGGTGGTGCAGGTTACTGTGTATTTAATGATGTAGCAGTCGCAGCTCATTATTTACTTAACAGAGGTCTGGCAAATAGAATTTTAATTGTAGATTTAGATGTACATCAAGGAAATGGCAATTCAGATATTTTTAAAGAAAATAGAAATGTTTTTACATTTAGTATGCATTCAAAAACTAATTATCCTGCAAAAAAATCTATTAGTGATTTAGATGTAGAACTAGAAGATAACACAGAGGATGATACTTACATCAAAACGTTAAAGCACTATTTAACAGAGTTAAATCAAGAAAATTTTGATTTTGTATTTTATATCGCGGGAGTAGACATTCATTTTAATGATCGATTAGGAAAATTAAAAATTTCTGATCTAGGTGTTAAGTTGAGAGATGAGCTTGTAATAGAAAATTTTTATTCAAAAAGAATACCTTTTTGTGGAGTTTTAGGAGGAGGATACAATAAAGATTTAGTAAAATTAGTAGAATTACACTCTATACTGCACCAAACTTGTGCTAAATATATTTAAATGACAAAAAAAATTAATCCTAACCTAACAGCCGAACAAAAACTAATTTTGTTTGAGGAAGGCACAGAACTTGCTGGATCAAGTGAACTTAATCATGAAAAAAGAGAAGGAAGTTTTCATTGTGCAAATTGCGGTGAGAAGTTATTTGACTCAAATACTAAATATGAAAGTGGATCGGGATGGCCATCTTTTTATAAGTCTTTGCCAGATGTATTCGAGATAAAAACAGATTATCATTTAGGATATGGAAGAACAGAATATCATTGTAAAAAATGTGGTGGTCACCATGGACATATATTTGATGATGGTCCAGAACCAACTGGAAAAAGATATTGTAACAATGGTGTCTGTTTAGTTTTTAAACCAAAAACTCAAGAGTAATTTTAATTTTTTAGCAAGTCTTGAAGTTTATTCTCTTTTTCTAGAGCTCTTACTTCGTCATAGCCACCTATATGTTGCTCATCAAAAAAAATTTGTGGAATTGTTCTTTTTCCATTTGCTTTCTTAATCATTTCATCCATTGCGCCTTCAACTTTTGAAATATCAATTTCATTGTAAGGTGCGTTGTTTCTTGCTAATAATCTTTTTGCAGCCTCACAATAATTACAAAGTGGACCTGTATACATCGTAATTTTTCTCATGAGTTATAAATAGTCACCTTTTTTAATTTTACTAGTGATTTCTTTTCTAGAATATTCAAATTTTTTTCTATGTTTAATACTTTTTTGATTTACTCTTTTTCTCCATAATCTGAAAGAAGAAGGTTTTAGAGATCTTCGCATAATTTTAATTACATCTGATTCCTTCTTTCCAGTTTTTTTTTCAATTTCCTCAAAAGTAATCCTATCTGCCCAGGCTGCCCAAATGATCCAATCGGGATCGTCCATTTTGGGCTCTGGATTTTTAACTTTAGTAACTGGCCTGTGACCTTTTTTTTTCATAAATCCTTTATATTTGAAAAAAAAATTTAATGCATTTTTTTTACCCTCTGTTATTATCATCTTGATAGTCCTTCTTAGCCATCTTTAGCTCCCGGTTTTTAAGGACTATCTTTTTTTATGCTCCCCTTAGATTTTATACTTTATCTTCAGATAATTATTTTTTTATTTATTACACCTGGACCCCCTAGGGTTGTAATTATCTCTTATTCAATGAATTATGGTGTCGGAAAATGTGTATGGTCTGCTTTAGGTGATATAACTGCAAATTTGATTCAGGCAACTTTAGTTATTTTTGTGATTGGATCTTTTTTTTCAGAGAACTCAATGATGCTTAATGCGTTTAAATGGATCGGAATAGTTTATTTATTATATTTAGCTTTCGATATTTATAAATCTCGACCAAAAAGTATTTCAAATGAAGGAGAAATAGAAAAAAGCAACTTATCTTTTTTTAGAGATGGTTTTTTAGTTGCTGGTACAAGTCCTAAGGCTTGGATGTTTTTTCCTTTTATATTTCCTCAATTTATAGATTTTAATTCAAATTTATTGGCACAATTTGTAATTTTAATTACAACTTACATTGTTTTAGATTTTTTATCTTTGATTGGTTATGCAATTCTTGCACAAAAGTTAATTAAGTGGATCACTGCTAATCCAAAAACAATTAATACAATTTCTGCGAGTGTTTTAGTAATTATTGCCGCCATTATTGTTGTAACTCAACAATATTAATTTTATTAGGCCTTTATTGCCACTTGCATAAAATTAAATTTCTTTATTTAATAGATTTATAACTAATTAATTAAAGAGGAAATAAAATGAGATCAAATAAAATAATTTTAAGTTTTGTCTCTGCATTAGTAATTTTATTTTCAACTTCTGTTGCATCATTTGCAAAAGTTGTTGGTGACAAAATTATTTTAGGTGCTGCTATTTCCCTAACTGGTAAATACTCATCTAATGGTGTTCATACTCAAAATGGTTATAACATGGCCGTTGATAGAATTAACAGCATGGGTGGTGTTAAAGTTGGTGGAAAGACTTATAAGTTTGACATTATTTATTACGATGATGAATCAAACCCTAAGAGAGCTGCACAGCTTGCAGAAAGATTAATTTCACAAGATGGTGTTGAGTTTATGCTTGGCCCATACAGTTCAGGTTTGACTAAAGCAATTGCACCTGTGACTGAAAAATATGGTGTTCCAATGGTTGAAGCAAACGGTGCATCTAGATCTTTGTTTACTAAAGGTTACAAATATCTATTTGCGGTACTAGCTCCAGCAAACTTATATCTTGATGTAGCAATTGAAACAGCAGTTGAGCTAAATGGTGGAAAACCAGTTAGAATTGCTCAAGCTTTTGAACAAGATGCTTTTTCACAAGACGTTAGATTAGGTATTTTAGATGCAGCAAAAAGAACTGGATCTGAAATCATAATTGATGACAAATTGCCTAAAGAGTTAAACGATATGGCTGCAACTTTGGTTAAAGTAAAACAAATGAAACCAGATGTTCTAGTTGTATCAGGTCACACTAAAGGCGCATTAACTGCAATCAGACAAATTGCTGAGATGAAAGTTGATGTTCCGATGTTGGCGATGACACACTGCGATGCTGCGAAATTATCTAAACAACATGGTAAAAATTCTCAATATGCACTTTGTGCTTCTCAGTGGCATAAATCTCTAACTTATAAAGATGATTTCTTTAAAGATGGAATGACTTATGCTGCAGACTTTGAGAAAGAGTTTGGATATGATCCGCCTTACCAGTCTGCTGAGTCTTCAGCTGCATTATTAGTATTCAAAGATGCATTTGAAAGAGCTAATTCTTTCGATCAAAAGAAAGTAAGAGATGCTCTTGCGGCTACTAATATGCAAACATTCTATGGAAATATTAAATTTGCACCTGGCGGTCAGAACGTTGATAAGCCAATGGTACTTTTCCAAGTAATGTGTGATGACGCTGGTAAATGTGAAAACAAAGTTGTTGCTCCTTTAAAATGGGCATCTGCTAAGTTAATTCACCCAGTTCCTAAGTGGTCTGAAAGATAAAATTAAAAATTAAGCCCCCTAGTAATAGGGGGCTTTTTTTTATATAACCCAAAAGTATTTTTATGGATTTTCTTGTATTTCAATACCCTATGATAACTGTTCAAGCTTGCTTAGATGGTATTCTTTTAGGAGTATTATTTGCATTGATTGCTTATGGCATGGCACTCCAATGGGGTGTTATGAATATTATTAATATTGCTCAAGGAGATCTAGTAATTTTAGGAGGATACATTGCATATTTTATGTATCTTTACGGTATTCATCCAGCATGGGGAGTAATTGTTGCTCCAATAATAATGTATTTTGTAGGAATAGCGATCTACAAACTGGTTATTAATAAAGTAGTTGATAGAGATTTATTCATCTCAATTTTAGCTACTTTTGGAATAAGCATTTTGTTTATGCAATTAATGAACTTTGCATTTGGTGCTGATGTTGTTTTGGCAAACTCAGGCTACGGAACAACAATGTTGTTTGATAACAATGTTGTTCTTCCAAATTCAAAAATATTTTCCGCTTTTATAAGCATTTTATTTGCAGTTTGCTTAGTGATTTATATGAAAAAATCTAAGCTTGGACGAGCAATTAGAGCTACTGCTCAAAATGCACGTGCTGCAAAAATTTTAGGCGTAGACACCGAAAAAGTATACGCAGCAACTTTTGGAATTAATGCTGCTTTATGTGGTGTAGCTGGGGCCTTGATTTCTATAACATTTACTATTCACCCTTACATGGGTTTACCTTATACGATTAGATCTTTCATGATTGTGATTGTTGCGGGATTAGGAAATTTACCAGGAGTTGCTATGTCAGGAATGGGATTAGGAGTTTTTGAAGAATTTGCAGATTATATATTAGGCACAGAATTTAGAATTGGATCAGTATTTTTATTATTAGTTTTAATCTTAGTTTATAGAAGATTTAAGCTTTCAAGAAAAAGAGAGTACTTAAAATGAGGAAAGTTAAAATTAATGATAATCAAGGTCAATCAGTTGAAGTTGACATTGATGAATTTAAGAAACACTTAGATGAATATCATTCATCAGGTTCAAGTGTACATGATGAAGACGGTCATTATTTTACAGTAGATCAAAATTTCAGAGAAAAAATCAATAGTCTATATGAACAAAAATAATTTAATACTCTATATAGGAATTTTAATATTTGGTTTAGCAGCCCCATTTATATTTCCAGCATTTAAAGTTCAATTATCTATTCTTTGCATTCTAATTGTTCTTGCAACTACTTGGAATATCCAAGGAGGGGAGATGGGATACAATACATTTGGAAATATTTTGTTCTATGGACTGGGAATGTATTTGTGTGCCTCTGTTCAAGTTGGAATGTTTTTTCCATTAGCTGAATGGACAGAAAGTGGTGGTGAAAAAACATTTGTACATACTCCTATCCAATTTTTCCAAGGTATGGCGATGGGACTTGTTGTTGCTGCAGTAGTTCCAACGATAGTCGCTGGTTTAATTGGTTATGCAATTTTAGGATTGAGAGGTCACTATTTTGCTATTTGTACTCTAGGATTAGGAGTAGCTGCTGGTGAAATTTCTGGAGGAATTGAAATTATTGGAGCAGGACAAGGTTTTACTACTCCGCCTTTTCCTAATGTAGGAGGCTTAGAAGCTAGAGGAGAATTCTTTTACTTTTTAAGTTTTATAGTTTTAGTTTTGACATTCATAACTGTGAAAGCAATTTACTCTACTAGATTCAAATTAATCCTAAATGCAATCAGAGATAATGAGGACAAGGCTGAAGCAATGGGCATACAAACTATGAAATATAAAATTATTGGCTGGATGATTTCTGCATTTTTCTGTGGTCTTGCTGGAGGAATAATGGGTGGACTAGTTGGATATATCGACTCAACAGATGTTGCTTTTGATGGAAGAGAAATGGGAGTGTTCATGGTTTTAATGGCAATATTAGGTGGAAAAGGAACTCTTTGGGGACCAGTTATCGGTGCAACAATATTCCATATTTTTAAAGAAGGATTTTGGACATTCTTCCTAGGCTGGCAGTATGTGGCTTTGGGAGTTTTAATTGTGGTGATTGTAATTTATTTCCCTGAGGGACTAATGGGATGGTTAAGAGAAAAATATCCTCACAGATTTGGAGAAGTAGTTGATGAAGCTGATCGAAAGGCTCAGGTAGAGATAAAATGAGTATTTTAGAAGTTAATAACGTTAGTAAGTCTTTTGGAGGAGTAAAAGCTAATGTTGATATCTCAATGTCAGTTGAAAAAGGTAAAATTGTAGGGTTGATCGGCCCTAATGGGTCAGGAAAAACGACTTTATTTAATTCAATTGTAGGCACTTATCCAATTGACCAGGGTTCAATTAAGTTTAATGGAAAAGAAGTTTCTGAACTTCCAGTTCCTATAATAGCAAAGCTAGGATTGTTAAGAACATTTCAACAAACAAGAATTTATGGAAAACTAAACTGTATTGATAATATGCTCATTAGTCATAAGGGTAGTGATGAAAATATATTAAAATTATTCTCTAAAATACCTCAAGAACTTACAGAAAAAGCAGAAAATTTACTAAATTTTGTTGGTTTATATCAAAAGAGAAAACTTAGAGCAGGAGATTTATCTTTTGGGCAACAAAAACTTTTAGAACTTGCTATGGCATTAATGAATGAACCAGAAATGCTTTTACTAGACGAACCAACAGCAGGAATTAATCCAACTTTAATCAACGGAATTATTGATAGATTAATAAAAGTGAATCAAGATTTTGGAATAACTCTTTTAGTTATTGAACATAATATGAGAGTGATAATGCAATTAGCAGAGAATATCTTTTGTTTAGCTCACGGTAAAATGTTGGCAAATGGTTCACCAGATGAAATTAAAAACGATAAAAGTGTTATCGATGCATATTTAGGAGCTCAATAATGTCAAATCAATATGAAGTTTTAGGAAAAGCTCCAACACCAGAAGATTTAAAAAAACTATCTCAGGATGAAATACATCTGACAATCAAAAATTTAAATGCTGGATATGGTAAAATGGAAATTTTACAT
>CACFZQ010000023.1:0-13750 GCA_902570835.1 uncultured Pelagibacteraceae bacterium
ACAAAACTTTTAAAAGATGGTGGAATAGAATTCATACAAAATTTCGAAGTTGGCAAGGATGCAAGCTTAGAGCAATTAAGAAAAAAACATGATGCAGTATTAATTGCAACAGGAGTTTACAAAGCTAGAGAAGTTAATTTACCAGGCAATGATTTAGACAATATTTTTCCAGCAATGGATTTTCTTACAGCATCAAATAGAAAAGGATTGGGCGATGACGTTGAATTATTTGACAAGGGAATTCTAAATGCTGAGGGAAAAGATATTGTTGTAATTGGTGGAGGTGATACAGCAATGGATTGCGTTAGAACTTCAGTAAGACAAAAAGCAAAATCAGTAAAATGCTTATATAGAAGAGATAAAGAAAATATGCCTGGTTCAGCAAGAGAAGTTGCAAATGCTGAGGAAGAAGGGGTTGAATTTGTCTGGCTATCTAGTCCTAAAGAATTTAAAGGAACTAATAAGGTAGAAAATTTAATTGTAGATCAAATAAAGTTAGGTGAACCAGATGAAACTGGCAGAAGAAAACCCGAAGTACAAGAAGGATCAAGTTATGAAATAAAAGCAGATATGGTTATTAAAGCTCTTGGATTTGATCCAGAGGATTTACCTAATTTATTTGATAGCAATGAACTTCAAGTTACAAAATGGGGAACAATAAAAACAGATTTTGATACTATGGAAACTAATCTAAGTGGTGTTTTTGCTGCTGGGGATATTGTTAGAGGAGCTTCATTAGTTGTTTGGGCAATTAAAGATGGGAGAGACGCAGCAGATTCCATAAAAAATTATTTAGAAACAAAATCCAAAAATGAGAAAAAAGTTGCTTAATGAAAACTTATAAAAAAACCTGTAGAGGACTTAACAAATGAATTTAAAAGACTGAGAAATAATAAAAAATTTTTAAAAAAAAGAGATTATTATTTTAAAAATTATATTGGTTCACCAACCTCTTTTGTAAAATTAGAAAATTTGTCCAATCATTTAGGTGGAGCTCAAATATGGGCTAAAGTAGTTTCCGAGGCAAATGGAGGTGCACATAAGATCTATAATGCCACTGTTCATGCATTAATTTGTAAAGCTATGGGTAAAAAATATATTGTTGGCGATACTGGCGCTGGATATGCAGGAAAAATGTTAAGTATGGCAGCAAAAAAATTTGGACTTAAATGTAAAATATTTATGGGTGCAAAAGACATTAAAAGACAAAAACCAAATTGCGACGCTATGAGAAAAAATGGTGCAGAAATAGTACCTGTTTATTCTGGTAGTCAGACTTTAGTTGATGCAGTGAGTGAATGCATGCGATATTGGGTATCTAATTGTGATAATACACATATGTGTGTTGGTAGTACTGTTGGACCAAATATCTTCGTAAAAATATGTGGATGGTCAACTGCACAAATTTCTAGAGAGTTAAAAACGCAGCTTAAAAAAGAATTTAAAAAAATTCCAAATAAAATTAAATTAATTAATTGTGTTGGAGGTGGTAGTTCTGCATATGGATTTTGGAGTGAGTTTATTGATTTTGATAAGAAACAAATAGAATTGATTGGTGTAGAAGCGGGAGGTCCTAAAAAATCAAAACTTCATGCAGCTCCATTAAGTAGAAATGCAAAAGTTGGTATTTTGCATGGAGCAGCTTCATATGTATGTCAGAATAATGAAGGACAAATTAATGATACAGAATCTATAAGTGCTGGTTTAGATTATCCTGGTGTAAGTCCTATTCATTGTTTTTTAAAAGATACAAAAAGAGCAAGATATACTTATGCAACAGATGAAGATGCACTAAATGCACATGTTATGGTTACTAAGTTTGAAAAAATTAATCCAAGTTTGGAACCAAGTCATGCTTTTGCTGAGGCAATAAAAATTGCTCCAAAATTAAGTAAAGATACAATTATAATTGTTAACTCTTGTGGTGATGCGAAAAAAGATAGAGATATTTTAAGAGAGAGATTGGGAAAACATTAATGAACTCTTTACTTAACAAAGCTTTTTTCAATGCACAAAAAGAAAATAGACCTGCCTTACTGACATATACAGTTGCGGGAGATAATACTAAAAAAAAATCTTTAGAAATTCTTAAGTCTATTTCAAACTATGCAGATATTTGTGAATTAGGTTTTCCTCACAACACTCCCATAGCTGATGGAGGCCAAATCCAAACTAGTGCACACAGAGCAATTAAAAATGGTATCAAAATAAATGATGTATTTTCAATTGCAAAAAATTTTAAAAAATCAAAAAAAAATACACCAATTATACTAATGGGTTATTACAATATGATATTTCAATACAATGAGAGTAAATTTATAGATAAATGTAGAAAATCAAAAGTTGATGGATTGATCGTTGTTGATTTGCCTTATCCAGAAAACAAAAGTTTTGCATCAAAATGTAAAAAAAATGGAGTTAATTTTATTCAGCTAGTCTCACCTACCACTTCTCAAATTAGATTAAAAAAAATAATAAAAGACTCACATGATATGGTTTACTACATAAGTATGTTGTCAACTACTGGGGGGAAACTAAAAGTTTCTCCAAAGAAAATCTTGGAAAGATACAACAAAATTAAAAATCAAAATAAATCAAAAAATGTGGTGATTGGCTTTGGTATTACAGAAAAGACGATTAAATCTCTTAAAAAAGCTGATGGTTTGGTAGTTGGTAGCGCAATATGTAAAGAAATATCTAAATCAATTAAAGGAAGACAAAATACTGTCACAAATGTTACTAATATCGTTAAAAGATTAAGAAATAAAATTCAATGAACTGGATAACCAAAATTATCAAAGCAGGTGAAAAGATAAAAACTGCTATAAATGAAAGAGCATCCAAAGAAGATATTGCAAAAAGTGAATGGACGAGTTGTTGTCGTGGACCTATTCTAAAGAAAGATTTGGAAGCAAACCTTTGGGTATGTCCGGATTGTAACAAACATCACAGAATTAAACCTAAGCAAAGATTTGATATTTTATTTGGAAAAAATAATTATGAAATTTTTAAAACTCCAATTCCAAAGGATGATCCTTTAAATTGGACAGACTCTAAATCATACAAAGATAGATTAAAAAGTGCTCGAAAGAAAACTGGATTAGATTGTGGAATGATGGTTGCATCTGGGACAATCAATAATATTAAAATAACGGCTGTTGCATCTGATTTTGATTTCTTAGGAGCATCAATGGCTGCTGCAGAAGGTGAAGCATTTTTATATGGAATTCAACATGCAATAGAAAATCAAACACCATTTATTTGTATAAGCGCTGGTGGAGGAATGAGAATGATGGAAAGTTTAATTTCATTATCTCAAATGACAAGAACTACACTTGCAATTAATGAATTAAAGAAAAATGAATTACCTTACTTAGTCTGTATTACAGACCCAACTGCAGGAGGAATAACTGCTTCATATGCTATGTTAGGAGATATTCATATCGCTGAACCTGGTGCTTTAATTGCATTTGCAGGTGCTAGAGTTATTCAAGGTACAGTAAAAGAAGAATTGCCTGAAGGTTTTCAAAAAAGTGAGTATGTTGAAAAAACTGGGTTTGTTGATTTAATTGTAGAAAGAAGAGATCTAGCATCTAAAATAGGAACTTTATTATCAATATTGTTAAAACAAAATTCTGCTATAAATTCTGAGCAAAATGAAACTTCAGAAGATACTCAGCAATTTTCAAAAGTTGCATCCTAAAGAAATAGATTTATCTTTAAATAGAATTCAAAATCTTTGTAAAAAATTAGGAAATCCTCAAGATAAAATTAATGCTATATCAGTTGTAGGAACTAATGGGAAGAACTCTACCATCCAGGCTATTTATGCGATTCTTAAGGAAGCAAATTTAAAATGCAATGTTTATACGAGCCCACATATTCAAAAAATTAATGAAAGATTTGTTTTTAATAATCAAGAATTAAATGACGAGGAATTAGCTGATTTATTAGAAGAAGTTGAAAAAGTTAATAATGATGAACTAATAACTGTTTTTGAAATGCTATCAGCTTGTTTTTTTTATAAAGCTGCCCAATATCCTGACAGTATCAACTTAATTGAAAGTGGTTTATTCCACCGTTTTGATGCTACTAATATTTTAAAAAGTAATCTTGCAAGTATAGTAACCTCTATAAGTAAAGACCATCTTGACTGGCTTCCAAAAGAAAATCAAACAATTGAGAAAATTGTTTTTGAAAAAACGTCAGCCTTACTTAATTCAAATATTATTATCGCTAGGCAAAATAAAAAAGAGACAATAGAATGCATTAAAAAAACTATAGAAAATAACTCTTCAAATAAGTTTTTTTTTAATGAGGACTATAGTTATTCAATTAAAGAAAACGGTTTTTTTTACTATGAAGATAAATTTGGAGGTTTGAAACTTCCTCTACCAAATGTTCTTGGTCAGTTTCAATTAGAAAATATATCAACTGCTATTGCAACTATAAGAATTTTAAATCTTGGAATTAAAGGTGCTCAAATAGAAAATGGTATTCAAAAAATACATAATCTTGGAAGATTACAAGAAATTAAATCTGGAAAACTTAAAGAACTTCTGAAAAATAATACATTGTTAGTTTCTGGAGATCATAATCCTGATGGAGCTAGAGTTGTGAATGAATATCTTCAAACTTTAGATTGTGATAAACACATTATCTTAGGTATGATGTCTAACAAGGATCACAATGAGTATATTAGTTATTTTAAAAAAATCTCAACCTTGACTACTATTGATATTCCAAATCAATCTAATTCAATTAGCGGAAAAGACCTAAAAAACAAACTAAATTCATTTGAAAATGTTCAGTACAAAGAAAATATATTTGATGCAATCAAGTCTATTTCAGTCAAGAAAAACGATGTAATTTTAATTACAGGCTCTCTTTATCTGGCAGGAGAAATACTTAACTTGAATTAGATATTTTTTTCTAAAAATTCTTTCATGTGGCTTTCGGGTACTCCACCAACTTTTCTATCTATCTCAACACCTTTTTTGTAAATAATTACAGTTGGTACCCCTCTTATGCCAGCGGCACTTCCGGTATTTATTCCACCATCTTCTACATCAGCATAATAAAAACCAGCTTTACCTTTGTATTCGTCAGCTAATTTATCCATCACTGGTTTTAAAGCTTTGCAAGGACCACACCAAGCAGCTGAAAACTGGATTACTGAAACATCTTCATTTTTGATTTTACTATCAAAATCTTCATCTTTATAATCTATAAGCATAAATCCTTTCTATAAATTAAAGTTTCAAAGTCAACTATGCAATTTCATATTTTTTTTCAATAGACATAATAAATTCATTTATTTCATCCAATTTTTTAAGTTCTTCCTCATCATCTCTATTAGATGCTTGATCTCTTAAGGTGTCTATTTCAGTGTATGCCATTGCTATAGTTTGCCACTTTTCTCTATTTTTACTCAAAATTCTTCTAGCTATCTCACTTTTAATATTTTTATATAAATCAGGTGGCAATACGTGAGGTGCTTCTTGGTAAATAATTTTTTGCCCAAACCATGCACATCTTTTATCTTGAAATTTATCTAATAATCTTAATTTATCTTCCCATGATGAGCTGTGCCAAGTTTTGAATAAAGCAGTATCTTTGTTTGGAACAAATTTCTCATACAAAGTCTCCTCAGGAAGTAAATCTTCTTGGTTTTGAGTTTGTGCCTTTTCTTCTGCAGCTTCTCTATTAATGATTTGAATATTTTTGCATAAGTTTTCACTAGATCTAACTAATTTAGCTCTTTTTTGAATTGTTTCTAAATCTAGATCTGCATAGGCTTTTTCTTTTAATGCAAATTTTTTATCTAATACAACAGGCGCTTTATTTGTTTTTATAACTCTTAGAGCTTTTGGGCTGATTTTTTTAAGATTAGCTTTAAGCTCATTAACTGACATGTTTAGAAAAGGCTCTGGATCTCTTCTTAAATCCCATAGATATCCCCAAGAAGCATAAGATGGATGAAAACAATGCTCTGGATGTAGTGGTGATACTAAATACATCATATTTCTTCCTTTAACATTTTCAAAAATTGAATAAATCCCTTCTCCTTTTAAAATAGATTCCACACTACTCTTTGTAGAGGTAGTTAAAAATTTTTCCCAATTATCGTTATGCTTTTCTTTTATAATTCTTAAAATTTTTAAACTTGTAAATGCATCATGATATGCAGTGTGTTGTTGTGAAGTATCAAATCCTTGTTGTCTTGCTAAACCTTCAAGAGCAAGACTTTCATTTCCAGCATCTGTTAGTTCAGTTTTTAAAGTTTCAGAATTAATTGTTTGTGCAGCTCTTGCAACATGAAGACCGTCGTGTTCTTTATTTGGAGACGAGTGAGTAATATAAGGATATCTGTTACCTTTAAAAAAATTAAAATGAAACATGCGTCTATCAAAATTTAAGTTACTCCATCCTATAAATAATGCTGGTGCAGCTTTTGAGAAGAAGTTTTCAACTACTCCTAAGAATTCATAATGAGAATAGTTTCCTTTGGTAAGTAAATCTATACTTGTTGAGTTTACCAATAGAGCTTTAGCACTTGGCACTTCTCCTTCTGGCATTCTGCCTCTGATATTTAACTTGCCAATTTCATTTAAATTTTTATCAACAACAACTGCTCCGACCTCAATAATTGATCCCCAAATAGTGCTATTAGTTGTTTCAGTGTCGTAGATTACAAATTTGTCCATATATTCTTATATATTTTAAGTTAAATTAGATAGTTCATGAAATTTTTTTAATCTTCCTAAAAACAAATTTTGATAGATGACTAAATCATGTCCTTGAATTTTAAATTTTTGGAATAATTTATCTACAGTGCAGACCAAAATAACACAAGAAGTGATATTAGAGTTATACACAACATTATGAGCTAAAGAATACGCGCTGGTTTGTAATAACCATGAATCGATATACTCAGCTTTCTTTGGTTTATTGCTTTGTTTAAAATCTATAATTGTTTCTCTTCCTTCATAAACTCCAACACAGTCCGCGGTGCCAGCATACTTATCTGGATAGTACAGTGTACACTCAACACCCCATATTTCTTCCAATCTATTTTTTAAACCATGATCTATTATTTCTTTTGCCATCAATTTATATTGTTCATTATCATCAAAAAAACTTAAATTTTCTCTCCCAAGCAAATAAGATTCTAAATAGTTATGCATCTGTGAGCCTCTGCTGCTTGCTGCTGTTGTGATAGCTTCAGCTTCTTTATATCCTGTTCTCTCTCTCCAATTTGCTAATGCTGCTTTATCCTCCTCAGATTTAGTAACATCTAAAATTGAAGTAACACTTGGTAATTTTTCTTCTCCCAAAAGGTATCTTCTAATACCATCAACTGTTGCTCTTGAAGATTTTGGATAATCATATTTACGATTCCATTGCATGAGATTTCTTATAAATGGTATTATCAAAAAAAAGAAATTAATTTTTAATTTGTCTTTGTTTATCAACAAATTTTTCAACGTTGTCTGTTTGTACAGCTTTCTCAACCTGCTCTGGATCTTTTATGCTTTCCAAAGTTCTATTTATTGATCTTGCATCTGTTCCAAATTTATCAACCACACCCATAGCATCTTCTAATTTTTTTCTAAGAACTACTATGTTGTCAAAGTGTTTTGAAAATCTTGTGCTTATTGTTTTTAAATGATTATAGATTTCAGTTGCTCCCTTTTGAACTTTCAAGGATTGAAATCCCATGTGTAAAGATTGCAAATATGCTGACAAAGTATTAGGGCCACAGATTACAACTTTATATTTTTTCATTAATTCTTGAGTTAACAATTCTTTTGTACTTGGGTCTTGGTATTCAGTTAACTCTTTGTATAAACTTTCTGTAGGAGCATACACAATTGCAAAGTCAGTAGTTTTTGGTGGTACGATATATTTTTCATTTACACTTTTGGCTTTTGATTTAAATGCAGTGGCTAATTTTGCTCTAGCATCGGCAACTAACCTTTTATCATCCGCGTCATGACCATCAGTAATTGCTTTAAATTTCTCCACTGGAAAATGACTATCAACTGGAACTAAAACATCACCTTGTAGCTTAATTGCAAATTCTACATTCTCACTTGTATTTTCTTTCATTTTCACATTTGTCATGAATTGAGAAGCTGGTAGTAAATCTTTAATCAGCGCATCCAAACTAAACTCTGCAAGAGTTCCATATTTTTTAACTCCAGCCAAAATTTTTGTTATTCCTTCTTGACTTTGGTTTAATAGTTGAACTTGTTGATTAAAATTTCCAACTTTTTCATCTACTTTAGTTAAAGCTTCTGTCATATCTTTTGTTACTCCGGTAGACAGATTGTTAAATGAAGTGGACATTGCTCCAAGTGAGCTATTGATTGTTGTATTTAAGGTATCCTTTAAACTTGAGATTTCGGATTTTAAATTAGCTATTTCTTCAGCTTCTTTATTTTCTTTTTGATCTTCAGGCTTAGATCTCAAATTTAAATAAAGAATTGCCAAAACTACTCCGAGCAACAGAATTAAAATAACTAAAAATATAGCTTCCATGAATCACTTTATATCATATATAAAATATGTAATGGAATTATTATTAATATTTAAAATTATTATTGGTTTAGGAATACTAGTTGGTGTTTATGCAATCCTTCGAAACCTAGATATTATTAAAATTATTCTTATTTATTGGAAAGATTTAATTCTTAGAAAGTAATCTAGCTAAACTTTGAAGAGATTTATTTTTAGACGATGATTTTGATATCATCATACAAGCCTCTGATTTTAATATTTCACCATCTTTTAAAATTCTTAGATTATTAGCTTTTAAAGTTTCTCCCGTCGAAGTGATGTCAGTAATTATTTCTGATGAACCAGTAAAAGGATATGCCTCTGTAGCACCTAAACTATCTACTAATTTAAATTGAGTAACCCCTTTAGAAAATAAAAATTCTCTTGTTAAATTTGGATATTTGCTTGCAACTCTTAATCTTTTCTTTTTCTTATCTCTAAACTCAAATGCAATTTCCTCTAAATCAGCAATAGTTTGGACATCAATCCAAGGATCTGGAATTGCAACTACTAACGTGGCCTTCCCAAAGTCATATTTTTTAATCACATTAATTTTCTTTTGAATATTTATTTCACTCTCTTTCAACAAATCAAAACCAGAAAATCCTAGATCTAATGAACCATCTCCGAGTCTTTCTATAATTTCTCTTGCATGAAGATATAAAATTTTGACATTTTTCTTTTGTTTAATTGAACCTAATAAATCTCTTTCTCCTCTTTCTGAAATTAGATTTAATTTATTTTTTTTAAATATATTTAAGACATCCTTTCTGAGTCTGCCTTTGCTAGGAATTCCAATATTTAAAATATTTTTCTTCATTAATAATTTAAATTTAATGCAGCCCCAACTGCTGGTATTTGTTTTTTTGACCCAAGATCAGAAATTAATTGATCATAACGACCACCATTAATAATATTTTTTAATTTATTTTTTGATTTAATATCAATTTTAAAAACCATTCCTGTGTAATATTCTAATTGTCTTCCAAATGAAGTTGAAAATACTACATTTAGTTTTGAAACTTTGTTGTTAGAGATAGGAAAATATCTTTGATCAACCACCAAATTAATTCTATTTTTTTTAAAAAATTTATTTAACTCATATGCAGCCTTATTGATTGGGCATTTGATTTTTAAGAAGTCTTTAATAATTTTTGAAACACCTTTACCTTTACTAGCTCTTCTTGGATCTTTAATTTTGTTATCAAATCGGTTTAATATCTCATTAATAGTTCTTCCTGTTATTACATTGGATAAATCCTCTTTTAGCATTTTTAAATAACGCTTTTTATCTATTTCAACGATAGTTGGATCTACATCAGAATTTGTCTCTAATCTTTTTAAAAGATCATTAAAGTAATCTTCTCTCCAAAAATGTCTTGATAATCTTAACTTCCATCTTTTTGGAATATCTAATTTTGAAATTAACAAATTAAATATCTCAACATTTCCAATTGTTAATTGGCCTGATGAATATTTAATATTTTGAAGAGATTTTAGTGAGGTATTGATAATTTCTTTATCATCATTTTTTTCATCTTTAGAACCTAAAATTTCAAATCCAATTTGATCTAGGATAATAGAGTCACTTTTATTTTCAGATTTTCTATAGGCTTGACCACTATAGAAAATTTTTTCTTTTCCTTTTAAATTATTTTCTAAATATCTTAAACAGGATGCAATTGTTAAATCTGGTCTAAGACACAGCTCACTTCCATTTGGATCAGTAAATGAAAAAATAAATTTTCTAAAGTTTTCACCTGACCTTTGAACGATATGATTAGCCTCAATTACCGATGGTAAATCTATGTATTTGTAACCCTTAGATTTTACTGATCTAAGAATGTTTTCAGATAAGTTTTTTGATTTCATCTATTAAATTTGATTTTGGAAATGTTTTGTTATTTTCACCTTTAACACCTTTAAGACTTTTTATTGTTACTGTGCCTTCATTAAATTCATTATCACCACATATAACTGCTACATATAATTCACGCTTATTTGCTAAGGTTAATTGCTTACCTAAATTTTTCTTTGTGTCTAAAAAAATTTCTGCATTAATGTTATTTTCTCTTAATTGATCTACAATTTCGTAATAATTTTTTAGATATTTTTCATCCATCACACAGACTAAAACAGGCTTTTGATCATCCACCTTAATCTGATCTAATTGTAAAAGTGCAAATAACAATCTGTCCACACCAAAACTAATTCCTGTACCTGGAATATCTACTCCTTTAAATCTTGAGATAAGTTTAGCATAAGAGCCTCCCGAACAAATGCTGCCAATATCAACTTCTTTTCCTTTATTATTTGTAATTTTAAAATTTAGGTTAGTTTCAACAATAAAATCAGAATAATAAGCTAAACCTCTAACAATAGTAAAATTAGTTTGTACTTGTTCTAAATTAGAACCAAATCCTAAAATTTCAAAAACTTCCTCCAACTCTTTTATTCCTTCTTGAGACAATGGATTTTTTAAATTTTCTTTTAATTGTTTTAAATTTTTTATTTTTAAAAAATTTAAAATTTGTGATGCTTGTTCGTCTGTTAAATCAGCACCTTTTGTAACTGCACCGCTTGCATCTTTTCTCTCTTTTTTAAGAAGATCTTCAACACCTTTTAAACCAAATCCAGGTTTATCTAATTTATCAATAGCTCTAATTACTTTTAATTGCTTATCTTCAGATATTTTTAAATCATCAATTAAACCTTGTACTATTTTTCTGTTACTAATATTGATTGTGAATTGATCTTTATTCAAACCACAATTTAAGAGTGTACTTGAAATTAGATTACAAAGTTCTGCATTAGCTTGAGCTGAATTAACATTTCCAACAATATCAAAGTCAGCCTGCATGAACTCTCTGTATCTTCCATTTCCTGCTTTTTCATTTCTAAAAACATTTTGAATTGCATATCTTTTGTAAATTGATGGAAGCTCTTGGTTGTTTTGAGCAACAAATCTAGCTAAAGGACTAGATAGATCATATCTAAGTGTAATATTTTTGTCGCCATCTTTGAATGAGAATACATCAGACATAGGGTTATCCTCGTCCTCTGCTAAAAACGAACCAATATTTTCGCTGATCTCAAAAGAAGGTGTCTCTAATGGTTCAGCTCCAAATTTTATAAAATTTTTTTCAATCACTTTTAAAAGTTGTTTTTTTAAAACTAACTTTTTATTCCAACGATCTTCAAATCCAGATGGCAAGGAGGGATTGAGTTTTTTATCTTTTTCCATTTTAGTGGTACTTTGGGTAGGTTACGCTCCTACGACTTCGGATCCACAAACCGACGTGATACTATTTCACCACCAAAGCTTATCCTTTATTTATTATCTTATTTTATGTGGAATGAAAATTATAATATAAATAAATAGCCTAATGGCTATGGAAACAGTTTCTGTGAGTAATTCTGTAAGTAATATTTATATTCATGAGAAGCGTTTTAGACAAAAATTATTAATATTCAAGGCTTAAATAAAAAAAGGACGTTAATCTACTAAATGTAGAAATAACGTCCTCTAGAAATTTTACGAAAATTAGTCTATTTTTTTTAAATTTACTGCAGAAGGACCTTTAGGACCGTCTTCTAATGTGAATTCAAGTTTATCACCTTCATTAAGAAATCTCATTCCAGCAGCTTTTACAGCTGAAGCATGTACAAAGGCATCTTTCTCTTTGTCGTCTCTCTCTATAAAGCCATATCCCTTTTTACCATTATACCATTTTATTTTACCTTGTAGTGTACTCATCTTATTTCTTCGTCCTTT
Organism: uncultured Pelagibacteraceae bacterium; assembly: GCA_902570835.1. Classification (GTDB taxonomy): domain Bacteria; phylum Pseudomonadota; class Alphaproteobacteria; order Pelagibacterales; family Pelagibacteraceae; genus Pelagibacter. The sequence continues at coordinate 12,338 of CACFZQ010000023.1, forward strand.
TGTTATTTATTATATTAATTAAGTTAATTTCTTTTACAGGTATTTCAAGATCAAACTTTGTGGTGGTGGCTGAGGAAGGATTCGCACCTCCGACACAAGCCTTTTCAGGGCTCTGCTCTACTCCTGAGCTACTCAGCCTTATTTATCCTCTAAAGATAATTCTTCCTTTAGTAAGATCGTAAGGTGTCATCTCCACAGTTACATTGTCACCTTGAAGAACTCTAATTCTGTTTTTTCTCAACTTACCTGCTGTGTGAGCTGTAACCGTATGACCGTTCTCTAGCTTAACTCTAAACATTGCATTCGGAAGTAGGTCTATCACAGTCCCCTTGAATTCAAGTAAGTCTTGTTTTGACAAATTTATTTTCTCCTTATTCTTTTAAATACTGATTGGGCATGCCCAAACAGGCCTTCGTAATTTGCAAGTGTTATAACTGATGGTCCAAGACTTTCAATACCCTTTTTTGATAAGTTTATGTATGAAATTCTTTTGTAGAATTCGTTAACACTTATACCACTTGAATATTTTGCTGATCCGTTAGTTGGTAAAACATGGTTTGAACCTACATTATAATCCGTCATAGCCATAACAGCATATTTTCCTAAACAAATTGATCCTGAATTTTTTATTTTTGAAACAATTGATTTATAGTTTTTAACATTTAGCTCTAAATGCTCTGGAGCTATTTTGTTAACAATATCGATAATTTTTTTATCTGAATTTACATACATTAAAATTCCATTATTTTGCAAACTTCTCTTTGCAATAGACTCTCTTGGAATTTCTTTTAGTTGTTTAAATATTTCAGTTTTAACTTTATTTAATAAGTTTTTATCTTTTGAAATTAATATGCACTGTGCAAGATCATCATGTTCTGCTTGTCCTATTAAATCACTTGCAACCCATTCTGGATTTGAATGCTTGTCACAAACTATTGTAACTTCAGAAGGACCAGCGGTCATACCCTCAATTCCAACATCTCCAAAAACTTCTTTTTTTGCAGCTGCAACGTAAGCATTTCCAGGCCCTACAATTTTATCAACCTTTTTAATTTTTTTTGTTCCATAAGAAACTGCAGCAATAGCAGATGGTCCACCAATTGAATAAATTTCCTTAATTTTACATTTTTTAGCAGCATATAATACTGCAGGATTTTGTTTTCCTTTATAGCCTGGGTTGATCATAACTATTCTTTTTACACCAGCAACAATAGCTGGAATTGCATTCATCAATACACTAGATGGATAGGAAGCAGTTGAACCAGGTACATAAATTGCAACTGATTCTAAAGGTAAATATTTGTACTCAAGTTTATTTTTAAATTTATCAGTGTAAGAAATATTTTTAAATTTTTGTAATGAATGAAATTTATAAATCCTATTGTAAGCAATATCGATAGATTTTTTTACAAT
>CACFZQ010000024.1:0-11370 GCA_902570835.1 uncultured Pelagibacteraceae bacterium
TTTGCCTTTAAGTTCATTCATCATTTTGGCTTTTGACTTGCCAAATCCCATCGCTCCACCTTTTCCACCTTGCATCTGGCGCATAAAAAAAATCCATACAGCGATTAATAAAAGCATAGGAAACCAAGATAGTAATACACCAAATAATGAAGGCATTTTTTCTTCTAATGGAGCTGCAGAAATGCTCACACCTTTCTCTGATAATTTTTCTATCAAGTTAGGATCATTTGGGGCATAAGTAGAAAAGGAGCTTCCATTTGAGTAAACACCTTTGATATTGTTTCCTTGTATCTCGACCTTTAGAATTTCTCCATTTTCAACTGAAGTTAAAAAATCTGAAAATATTATTTGATTTCCTCCTCTGATATTTGATTGAGGATTTTTAAACATATTATAAAGACCAATAGTTAAGAAAACTATTACTCCCCACATAGCAAGATTTTTTAAATTCATGGTAGTAAGATAAGAATTATTGTAAATTAAACAAGTGACAAAATAACTGCAAATTTCACGATATTAACGCTCTTTATGCACAATCACAGTTCTATTAATTTTTTTTATAACACAATTTCCAAGTGTAGTTTTAAAAGTAATTTTATTTTCTATATTTTCTAAAAAATTTACAATTTTTTTACCCCTAGGTGGAAAGTATTTTTTTCCGACTAACTGTAAAATCTGTGAAAATGACCTGAACAAAACTTCTTGAGGAAAATTAAAAAATTCTTCGTTCAAAAAAACTTTATTCTCATGAATAATCGAATTTTCTCTCAAGTTTTTTTCACAAAAGAACTCGATTGATTGGTCAACACTTTTTAATTTCTGAATTGATAATTTAAATTTATTTTTATCTAAACCTTCATTCTCTAAATTTTTAATCAAATTTCTTATTCTTACTCTTGTAAAAGTTTCATTTTTATTTGATGGGTCCTCTATATATTTATTAAAAACTTTTTTAGAAATGTAGATTAAATCCTTTTTTTCAACTTCTATTAAAGGTCTTAAAATATTTACTTTGTTGATTGAAGTTTTTTTGTCTAAAGATACGATACCTTTTAAACCACTACCTCTTATAAGCCTTATAAAGAAATTTTCATAAACATCATATTCGTGATGACCAAATAAAATATGATTAATTTTAAATTTTTTTGATTGATTAATTAAAAGATTATATCTTTTTTTTCTTGCAAGAGATTGAATATTGTTTTTGGGTTTTTTCCCATTCCATTTTAAAATATCTAAATCTATAGAAAAATCCTTCAAAAGATTTTTTACAAATAAAGCTTCTGCGGATGAATTATTTCTCAATTTATGGTCAACAAGATAATATTTAACTTTTAAAGATTTTTTAATTGAATAAATTTTTGAAAAAAAAGCTAAAGCTAGGCTATCAGGACCACCTGATACAGCAACTGTAAAATTATTATTTAAATTTAAATTATTTTCAAATTTATTATAGATTTTATAAATTCTTTTATCTCTTAACTTGCTAAGAAGTTGTTTATGAATCTTGCTTGAAGCATTCAAATTTTTTAGACTCATATTTTGCTTTTTGTATTACAGACTGATTTGCATTAGGATATTGCAACTCTACACCATTAATCATTTTACAACCTTGATCTTTTTCACCAATTTGAACCATTGAAACTCCAAGTTTTAATAAATTTATTGAAGCTTTCTTACCTTTTGGATATTTTTGATATCCTTCAAGATAAGCTGAAGCTGCATCAGTGTAAAGTTGTCTTATTCTAAAAGTTTCAGCATACCAATATTGAGCGCTACCCGCCAATTCATCTTCAGGGTTTGATAAAACAAATTCTCTAAAAGCTCTTTCAGCTGTGCTGTAATCTCCAACTTTTAAAAAACTAGTTGCAAATTCATATTGTTCCTTTGGAGTTAAATCTATTGGTAAAATTTTATCTTCTGCTTGAAAAGTTTCTTCTACAATAGAAGCAGTTGTATCAACAGATTGAATTTGTTGATTCTTCTCTGAAGTTTCCATATCTTTATAAGAAATTGTGCCTAAGTCTTGTGGCTGTGAACTTCCAGGAAGAATTTGCTTTTCGATTTTAGGTGCAGAACTCAATTGTTGATTACTGTCGTTTACATTAACTGAACTTAAATCATTTTCTATATCTTGAAACCTTATCTGATTATCAGATTGTAGCTTGGAAACTCTATTTGAGAGTTTATCAAGCTTAAAATTAATTTCCTCAAACTTATTAGTAAGTTCTCTAAACTGCTCTTCTACTTCTGATAACTTTAGTAAATGCCTTGTCAATACATCTTCGGAGTTATTATCAAGATTTAATACTGTTTCATTGTTTGAATTCCCCTCAATTTCAATTGAACCTGAGTAAACAGCTCTTTCAAGAGTTTTTAAGTCTTTTTTAATTAAATCTAAGATTTCATAAATATTATGATTATCTGAGTAAGCATTTCCTGAAAAAAGAAAATTTAATATTAATATTAAACTAAATAATGTTGATCTGAAAAGTGATCTCATTAGTTTTTTATAAGATTATATAAAGGCAAAAAAAAGACCCAAAAAATCCAAAAACTTTTAGGGTCTTTTTTAAAAAATTCTTTAGTTTGCTTTAACAGTTACTGATCTTCTATTTTTCGACCAAGCCAAAGGATTTGAACCTGAATCAACTGGTCTCTCTTTACCATAACTGATTACTGTAATTCTGTCAGATGAAACGCCATAAGTCATTAAATAATCTTTCGCAGCATTAGCCCTTCTTTCACCTAGTGCCAAGTTATATTCCCTTGTTCCTCTTTCGTCTGCGTGACCTTCTAAGACTACAGTAATGTTAGAATTTGCTCTTAACCAAGCAGCTTGGGCTCTTAAAGTTTCTCGTGAAGCTGTTGTTAATATAGATTCATTTGTTGCAAAGAATACTCTGTCTGCAACACCATCTGCTAAATATTTTACGCTATCAGTTCCAACGTAAACATCTCCTTGCATTTGACCTGCAATTTTTTCAATTTTAGTTACTTCCTCTTTTTTTGTTTCTTCTTTTATTGTTTCTTCTTTTTTCGGTGCCTCTACAGCTACTTCTTTTTTAGTTGCACACGCTGTTAAAATTATTCCAGCAGAAATAACTAGTAGCGCATTTTTTAAAATTTTGTTTGATCTCATTAATTTGCTCCTTGGTGCTTTTTCAAATACTACTCTTTTCACAACTAATTAGATGTTTCAACCGAAAAAATCAAGAAATTTCATCTTATTCAAGGATAAATTGATATTAATTACTTAATAAAGACGACCAAGATGGGTCGGATGCGTCTGTCTCGGTTGTAATCAATCTTTCATTGTAACCAGTTAAATCAATAGACCACAATTTAGCAGAAAAACCTTCACCTTTAGAATTGGTTTTTGTTTCTCTATAAAATATTAAAACTCTTCCATTAGGTGACCAAGATGGGGCCTCTTGATAATAGTTTTCTGTTAATAATCTTTCACCAGTTCCATCTGTACGCATTACTCCAATATAAAACTTTCCTTTATGTAATTTAGTAAATGCAATTAAATCACCTCTAGGAGACCAAACTGGTGTTCCATACAAACCACTCCCAAATGAAATTCTTTTTACATCGCTCCCGTCATTTTTCATTACATAAATTTGTTGGTAACCACTTCTATCAGAATTAAAAGTTATATATTTTCCGTCTGGCGAATATGAAGGTGATGTATCAATTGAAGGATGATTTGTTATTCTCTCAACTAAACGAGTTTCTAAATTCATTGTATAAATATCTGACTTTCCATCTTTTGCAAAACTCATGATTATTTTTTTTCCATCAGGTGAAAATCTAGGAGCAAACGTCATTCCAGGAAAATCTCCAACAACTTCTTGTGTCCCTGTTTCAATATCTAAAAGATAAACTCGTGGCATATTTTTAAAATAAGATAGATAAGTAACCATTTGACTTGCAGGGTTAAATCGTGGGGTGAGCACAAGTTCATTTCCTAAAGTTAGAAATTTATTATTGGCACCATCTTGATCCATGATAGCTAATTTTTTTATTCTTTGTGTTTTTGGTCCTTCCTCAGCTACATAAATTATTCTAGTATCAAAATATCCTTTTTCACCTGTTAATCTTTCATAAACTTTATCTGATATGATATGCCCAACTCTTCTCCAATTTGTTGGCACAGTTGTAAACGCTAAAGCCATCATCTCTTTTGCAGCAAGCACATCCCAAAGTCTAAACTCAACTCTTAATTTATCATTAATGTAATTTACTTTACCTGTAATAAGAGCTTGAGCTTTAATTAAATTCCAATCCTCAAATCTTGGTTTTAAATTTGCTATATCTGGAGCTTGTAAAAATGCCTTTTTATCTAAAGGATTAAATAAACCTGATGTTCTTAAATTATTTTCAACAATTAGTGATATTTCAGATCCAATGTTCTCTTTATCTAAGATCTGTTCAAAATTTTTTCTAGATGTTTCATCTATTGACAATGGTGAGACAGCAAGTGGAAGAGGATTTAAGTTTCCTCTTGTGATATCTACTTCAATTAAAGCTAAAGCTTTTATCGGAATAAAAATAAAGATTAGAATTATAAATTTTTTAATCATAAAATCTTTATACTAACCTCCTAACATCTCTCTTGCATCAAAATTTAATTGTAATTCCTTCCACCTCTCATAACCAGAAGCTGGAACTCTTAAAGGTTGACATAATCTCACTGCTCTTAAGGCACTTTCTGCTAAGACTTTATAGAAACCTTGTCCAGGTTTATTCATTCTAGCATGATCTAAAATCTCAGTTTTGGTTACTGATCCATCTGGTTTAAGCTTTAATTTTATTCTAACTAATAAATTTTCATCATATGGCAAACCTAAAGGGATGCTCCAACAACCAAATATTTGAGCCTTTAGAGCATCTTCCTCACTTAAAGTAAGTTTAGAGTTTTCAATATTTCTTACTTGATCTTGAGTAACATCATTATTTGTTTTTACTATTTCTGCTGTTTCTTCTTTTGATTTATCAATCAATGCAGCAATATTATTTGGATCAAATAAATCTTTTTTTTCAAACTCAGATACTTGCTTTACTTCATTGTCAACTTTTTCTGGATTTTGTTTTTTTTCATCTTTGGTCTTTATTTTCTTAACTTCTTTCTCTGGCAATGGTACTGCTTCAGGATTTTGTTTTTCTATCTTTTTATTTTTTTTTTCTGAAACAACGGTCTTAGTTTTGGTTTTTTTTACTTTTTTGGGTGGAGCTTGTTCAGAAAGAAGTTTTTTTTCTTTTTCTTTTACTTTTTCAATAATTTTTTTTGCTTTAGGTGCAAAAGGAATATTTGTTTCTTCTGTTATTTGAATTAATTCAACGGAGACTATAGGTGGAAGGTCTATTGGTTTTTTTGAGAGAAAAGGCAAACTTAAAGCTGTAAAAACAACTAAAGATATGTGTAAAGCAGAGGATATAACTATACTACTACTCTTCACTGTAACTACCTTTGTTTAAGAGGCTCAGAGATTAGTGCAACTTTTGTAAAACCAGATCCAGATAATAAACCCATTATCTCTAAAACTCTTCCATAGTTTATTGTTTTATCGCCTCTTACATAAATTCTTGTGTCAGTTCTATTTTTTGAAACAGCTAAAACTTTAGCAATTATATTGTCATATTCTACTTTTGATTCTTGGATAAAAATTTCACCTTTCGCATTGATAGAAAGTGTTAAAGGTTCTGTTTCCTCAGGTAAAGAATCTGCTGAACTTTCAGGTAGATCAACCTGAACACCAACTGTTAAAAGCGGTGCAGTGACCATAAATATAATTAATAGTACTAACATCACATCAACAAATGGTGTGACATTAATCTCACTCATTGGTTCCTTCGATGAGCGATTTAATTTAAAAGCCATTAAATTATTGTTAAAAATCTTTTTGAAAAATTCTCTAATTTTTCTGAATATTTTTTTGCGTCTGTATTAAATTTATTATAAGCAACTACTGCAGGTATCGCTGCTAATAATCCTAATGCAGTAGCAAACAACGCTTCAGCAATACCAGGTGCAACTATTGCAAGACTAGTATTTCTTGAAATTGCGATGGATTGAAAAGAATTCATAATACCCCAAACAGTCCCAAATAATCCAATAAATGGAGCAGTTGACCCTACAGTTGCTAAAAATGTAAACCCTTTTTCAATTTTTGACATTTCTTTTTCTATTCCTCCCTCAAGGAACGCCGTCATTCTTTCACTCAAATTTGTTTTAGATTTTTTCTTTAGTAAGTTTTCCATAGCATTTTGGAATACCAAAGACATTGGATCTTCTAAATTATTAGGTAAACTATTATAAAAATTTTCAGCAGATTTAGAGTTCCAAAATTTATCTTCAAATTCTTCGGAAGATTTATTTATTTTTTTAAAAAGTCTATATTTTTCTATAATCACCGCCCATGAATATACTGAACAAAGTATTAAGCTAATCATTACTGCTTTAACAATTATGTCTGCTTTTAAAAATAAACTTAGAAGTGAAAAATCTGTATTTGTTCCCAAGTCTAATGCATTTGCGGCTATGTCAGCTTCCATAATCACTCATCACACTTAATTGTGTCATGAATTTGACTATATAAATTTAAAGATTAGTCATTTTTGTATGTTTCATGGAAATAACTAGCTATAAGAATTGCATCAGCTTTATTAGAATCTTTTTTTTTTGATAAATTTGACGAAAAATAAGGAAATATTTCAATAGCTCTTGTCCTGCTTGCATCTTTTTCTGAGTTAATTAAGTTAAAATATTTTTTCCATTTTGCTGGTCTTACAAAATAAATTGGCAACTGCATCGCGCTGCAAATACCTTTTAAAATTCCAAAAGATTGACCAAAATTAAACATGCTAGTTACCCCTTGACCTGGCATAGCTGAGACTTGTTCTATAACCACTTTAATATTTTTTTTTTCATATGTTTTTATTCTAAAAGAAATTTCGTTAAATATTTGAGATCCATTAACTTGTTTTTTATTTTTTTTTCCTTCTATCATTGTTGGCATTTCAAGGACATCATTGATTATTCCCTCTTCTAAAAAACATATAGATCCAGAAATACCTGGGTCAATTCCAATTATTAACATTAAATATTTCCCAAATTTACGTTTGAAAAAACATTCTGAACATCATCATCATCTTCTAAATTTTCTAAAAATTCAATAACACTTTCTTTTTCATCGTTTTTAATATCAACACTGTTAGTTGGAACCCACTCAATTTCTGTTGAAATAAAGTTTGCTATTGTATTTTCTAAATTTTTTTTAACATTATATATTTCATTTGAAACACATTGAACCTCATGAAATTCTTCGTAGGAAATACATTCCTCCGCACCAGCTTCTATTGCTAACTCAAAAATTTTATCTTCAGATATTTCATTTTTATCAATCTTTATTATCCCAAGCTGTTTAAAGTTGTGAGATGCTGATCCTTGCGTACCTAGACTTCCACCAGATTTTTGAAAAATAGTTCTCACATTTGAAGCTGTTCTATTTTTATTGTCAGTTAAAGTTTCTACAATTACAGCAATTTTTTTTGGTCCAAATCCCTCATATCTCAAGTTTTCAAAATTTGCACCAGATGCAGCAGAAGATTTCTCTATTGCTCTTTCTATATTATCTTTTGGCATATTTGCTGATCTAGCAGCCTGTACTGCAGATCTTAATCTTGGATTCATTGCAGTATCTTTGTCTCCAAGTTTTGCAGCTACTGTAATTTCTTTAGACAACTTTGAGAAAATTTTTGAACGTTGCTTATCAGCTTTTCCTTTTTTATGTTTAATACCTGCCCAATGAGAATGACCTGCCATATCTAAATTAAAAATTTTTTAATTTTTCTCCAAATATATAACTGTTAATGTTCTTAGCTAAACCTGTATTTATATCACAATCAACAATAACACCAGACAAAGTACCTTCTCCAACTGCAGGAAAATGTTTAACCGAGTCTTTTTTTAAAAATCTGTTTAATGAATTATCTTTATCCATCCCAATTACAGAGTCGTAATCTCCACACATGCCTGCATCAGTTTGATATCCAGTACCATTGTTGAGTATTCTTGCATCATTCGTTGGAATATGAGTGTGAGTTCCAACAACTAAAGTTGCATGACCATCAAAAAAATGACCTATAGCATTTTTCTCACTAGTAATTTCACCATGAAAATCTACTACTAATAAATCGTAGTCATCTTTTAATTTATATTCACTTAAAAATTTTTTTGAAGTTTCAAAAACATCTTCACACTTTTTCATAAAAACATTGCCCATAAGGTTAAGTACACCGACTGTTATATTTTTATCTGTTTTAAAAATTTTAAAACCTCGACCAGGTGCAGGCTCAAAAAGATTTTTAGGACGTAACAATCTCTCTTCTTTTTCTATGTACTTCATGATTTCTTTTTGATCCCAAACGTGATTGCCAGTTGTGATTACGTTAACACCACAGTTATAAAAATCTTTACAAATTTCTTCTGTCAAACCAACTCCTTGAGCTGCAGCATTTTCACCGTTAGCAATAACAAAATCAATTTTTTTTGATTTAATTTCATCAAGCAAGCTACTAGTAAGTTTAGAACATCCTGAAATACCTACAACATCGCCTAAAAATAAAATTCTCAAAATATTAAACCTCTTTCAGTGATTATTAAATCAAGCTTCTTATCATAATTGTTAACTGGTACCTCTTTTAATTCTTGGAAAGAAAAAGAAAATCCTATTTTAAAGACCTTTTTTTTTTTTTCAATTTTTTCAATATAACGATCATAAAAACCTCCACCATAACCCAATCGATTAAATTGCTTATCAAAAGCTAATAGTGGAACTAGTATCCTTAGCTATTATTGCTATTTGTTTTTTTTTTTTTTGAGATTTAAAATATGTACCACTAGCTAGTCCAAACTTAAAAAACATATCTCCATTAATATGTTTGCTATTAATTGCTCCTCTTATTCCATCTGTTCCAAAGTATTTTTTTGTCATTATTTTTTTATTATCTCTTTAAAAACTTTAATTGCTTGCATAACTTCATTAACATCATGAATTCTTAAAATCTGAACTCCTTGCATCATCAAATATAATGAAGAAGATATTGTTCCTCCAATCCTAGTATAGCTATCATTTTTTTTTGAAATATCTTTAATAAATCTTTTTCTAGAATTTCCTACAAGTATAGGAAATCCTAATGAATGAAAAATAGAAACACGCCTAATTAAATTCATATTATGTTTCAGTTTTTTTCCAAATCCAATACCAGGATCTAAAATTATATTGTTATGTTTAATACCTTTAGATCTTAGAAGTTTTATTTTTTCCTCAAAAAAATCATAAATATCCAATAACTCATTCTTATATTTTGGATTTTTTTGCATTTTTTCTGGTGTTCCAAGTGTGTGCTGAATGACAAAAGGAATTTTGTATTTTTTTAATATGTTTATTGTTTCGGGATCAAAACTTAAACCTGAAACATCATTAATTAGTTTTACTCCTATTTTAATTCCATTTTTCATTATTTCAGATTTTCTAGTATCTAAAGAAATTGGAATTTTTTTTACGATAGATTTTAAAATATCATTTATTCTATCCCATTCATCTTCTGTATTTACTTCTTTTGAACCTGGTCTTGTTGACTCACCTCCAACATCAATTAAATCTGCACCTTCTTTGTATAATTTAATAGCATGATTTATTCCATTTTTTTTGGTATTAAACTTTCCTCCATCTGAAAAACTATCAGGGGTAAGATTTAAAACACCTAATATATTTGGAATTTTTTTAAATTCTAAATTAGAAAAATTTTTTTTTTTAGATTTAATTTTTGCAATATCTAGATAAATTTTTTTCTTCAAATCATTTGGTAAATATTTGATTTGATTTATAGAAATTTTTTTTTTTGATTTTCTAGTTATTATTTCAATATGATCAAAAGATATTTCTTTAATTTGATGTAATGGTATAGCTTTTTTTTTATTAACTAAAATTTTTGACTGATTTCCGACATAGAAATTACACACTCTTGTGTAATATCTTTGCATTATAAATTAATGAACAATTTTTGGTTTTAGACCCATAGCACCTAAAGCTGAGTCATGATCATCTTTTGAGTCTTGATTTTCTAAAATTTTATCTTTTGGATACAAGTTTTTATTAATTATGTTTTCAATTTCTTCACCTGTTAAAGTTTCGTAAGTAATTAAAGCTTTAGCAATTTTATGTAAATCATCTATTTTCTCTGTCAAAATTTTCTTGGCTTGATTATATCCTTCGTCCACTAGCTTTCTAATTTCCTTATCAATTTTTTGAGCAACTTCTTCTGAAACTGATTGCGTTTGAGTAACAGATCTACCTAAGAAAACTTCTTCTTGATTTTCTCCATATTCAACTGGCCCCATTTCTTCACTCATACCATATTTGGTTACCATTGCTCTTGCAAGTTGAGTGGCTTGATTGATATCTGAACCACTTCCTCCACCTGCTCCTGTTGAAATGTTGTCTTTTCCAAAAATTAATTCTTCTGCAACTCTTCCCCCAAAACATACTGCCAGTCTTGCTTTTAGATATTTGATTGAATAACCATGCTTATCTCTTTCTGGTAGATTCATAACCATTCCGAGCGCTCTTCCTCTTGGAATAATTGTGGCTTTGTGAATTGGATCGTAACTAGGCATATTAAATGAGACTAAAGCATGACCACCTTCGTGGTAAGCAGTAAGTTTTTTTTCATCTTCAGTCATAACCATTGATCTTCTTTCAGCGCCCATCATTACTTTATCTTTTGCTTCTTCAAATTCTAATAAAGTTACAATTCTTTTGTTCTTTCTAGCCGCTAATAAGGCAGCTTCATTGACTAAGTTAGCTAAGTCTGCTCCAGAGAAGCCTGGAGTTCCTCTTGCAATAGTTCTTAGATTAACATCTGGTGCCATCTTAATTTTTTTCACATGGACTTTAAGAACTTTTTCTCTTCCAATAATATCTGGATTGGAAACAACTACCTGTCTGTCAAATCTTCCAGGTCTCAATAATGCAGGATCAAGTACATCGGGCCTATTTGTTGCTGCAATTATGATAACTCCTTCATTGGTATCGAAACCATCCATTTCTACTAATAATTGGTTTAATGTTTGCTCTCTTTCATCATTACCACCACCTAAGCCTGCGCCTCTACTTCTTCCAACTGCATCTATTTCATCAATAAAAATAATACATGGAGAATTTTTTTTACCTTGTTCAAACATATCCCTTACTCTTGATGCACCAACACCTACAAACATTTCAACAAAATCTGAACCTGATATAGTAAAGAAAGGAACTCCTGCTTCACCCGCAATAGCTCTTGCTAATAAAGTTTTTC
>CACFZQ010000025.1:0-11008 GCA_902570835.1 uncultured Pelagibacteraceae bacterium
AATTGCCATAGCGATTAAAAATGGAATTAAGAAAGGGATAATTAGTTTATGATAAAACGGTGGACCGACTGATATTTTTTCTGAAGAAATTACATCTAAAAAAATTGGATACACTGTACCAATTAAAACAACAGATAAAAAATACATCATGAACCAATTATTCAATATGATTGCACTTTCTTTACTTAACCAAAAAAGATTTATTGAATTCTTTTGATCCTCTTTATGAAAAAAGAAAAAAATAAATAAAGAAATAAAAATTAGAACAAACAAAAATATTAATATAAATAGACCTCTTTCTGGGTCGTTAGCGAAAGTATGAACTGAATTAAGGATACCTGATCTAACTAAGAAAGTTCCACACATACTAAGTGTAAATGTAACAATAGATAAAATTATAACCCAAGAAGTTAAAATCGATCTTTTCTCTAAAACTAATATGCAATGTAATAATGTGGTTAATGCTAACCAAGGCATAAGAGATACATTTTCAACTGGATCCCAAAACCAAAATCCTCCCCATCCAAGCTCATAATAAGCCCAAATAGAACCCAGTAAAATTCCTAATGTCAAAAAAATCCAAGAAACTAAAGTCCAATTTTTAATATGAGTTGCCCAGCTTCCTGAAACCATTCTTAAAGATGTGGCTGCTAGTGCAGAAGAAAATATTATTGATGAACCAACATAACCTAAATATAAAATAGGTGGATGAATTGCTAATGCAGGATCTTGCAATATTGGATTTAAACCTAAACCTTCCTCGGGAATTGGGAATAAATAATTAAATGGATTAGAAGTTTTTAATAAAAATATAAAAAAACCAATGATTATTATTTGCTGGAATATTGTTGTTAGAATTTTATATTTTATTGATTGATTATTTGTCCTTAATAAAAAAATGAAGACGAATAATGTTAAAACCAACAACCACAACAACAAACTACCTTCGTGGTTTCCCCAAGTCCCTGTAATTTTGTAAAATAAAGGTTTGGTAGTATGGGAATTATTAAATACAGTTTCGTTGCTAAAATCTGAAACTACAAAAGATAAAACTAAACCAAAAAAACTAATTACAACAAAAAATAATTGTAAAAATGATAATGATAATATTTTAGTATCTAAAATTTCTGAATTTCTAAAATTTTGAACTGAAAAATAAGTCAAAATTGAACCACTAATTAACCCTAAAATCAGTGCATAGTATCCAACAACGCTATAAATCAATTAATTTTCCTCCAATGCAGCTTTAACCTCTGGAGGCATATAATTTTCATCATGCTTTGCTAAAATTTTCGTTGCTGAAAAGAAATTTCTGTCTTTCAAAACTCCTTCAGCCACAACTCCTTTTCCTTCTTCAAATAAATTTGGAACAGCACCTGAATAAGTAACATTAATCTCATTTTTAAAATCTGTAATGATAAAATTCACTTCATCAGAATTCATGTTAATAGAATTTTTTTTAACCATTCCACCTACTCTGATTTTATTATTTTTCAGCTCAGTTAATGACTTAATCTCTGAAGGAGATTGAAAATAAACAACGTTTTCTTCTAAAGATTTTAGAACTAAAAAAACAGTTAATATTAAAATTAATAAAATAGTCGAAACAAATAGAAATCTAAACTTAACTTTTCGACCATACATCGATCAAAAATTAGTTATTTGTTGCCTCAGCTAAAATTTCTTTATTTATTCTTTGTGATTTTGCAGAATTAGCTTGTTTTGTGTTAAGTGATCCAAATTTAGCAACAAATTTATTTTGTTCTTTAATAAATTGAACTTTTGTTACTAAATATAAACTTAAGAAACTTAATAAAGTAAAACCAAATGCAGATAAAACGTATACTGCATAACCATTCATAAATAATAATTCGTTAATCATAATCTATCTAAACCTTTATTTTTTATTTTTATCAATTCTGTATTATATTTCATTAAGAAAATTAACAACGAAAATAGAGCAAATGCCGCAGTCATTATCAATAAAGGATAAAGCATTGATGAATGAATTGAGCTTTTAGACAAGATATTTATTGAGGCAGGTTGATGAAGTGTATTCCACCAATCAACCGAGTACTTAATTATTGGCACATTAATAATTCCAAGAATGGTAATAAAAGTTGAGATTTTAAAAACTTTTTCTTCATTTTCATAAATTCTCCAAGAGATTAGGTATAAAGCATAAAATAGAGCTAAAATTAACATAGAAGTAATCCTCGCATCCCAGGCCCACCATGTACCCCAAGTAGGTTTCCCCCAAATGGAACCAGTAACCAAAGCAATAATGTTAAAAACAAAACCTGATGGTGCTAGACTTTTGGATATTAAAAAAAAATTTTTATTTTTAAAAATAAATCCTGAAATTGATAAAACAGTTATCGAAGAAAAAATCCCAAGAGAAATCCATGCGGCAGGAACATGAACATACATAATTCTAACAGCGTCACTCTGCTTGTAATCTTCTGGAGACAATATGAGTGCCTCAACCAATCCAACAGATAGAACAATAACGAATAAAAATAAAACATATTTTGGTGCTTTCGAGGTAATTTGAAAAATTTTATTTGGCTCTAAAAGTTTAAACATAACTCTAATTTAGGGATTTATTTTAAAAATACTATTGTGAAAAATTATCTGATCAAGAATGAAGAGGGGGAGATAATAAAGAAAGATTAACTTTTAACACTCTTGATCAGAATATGACTATTTTATAAAAAATTAGTGTGGCCTAGATTGGAAATAAATGTGTTTGAATAATGATAGCTAATTAGAAACCTTGAAATAACTTGAGCCTTTTTTGCCTGAAAAAATTTCTTCAATTAAAGGATGTTGTATAGGCTCATCTGAATCGTCCATCAAAAGATTTTGCTCAGAAACATAGGCTTCATAAGTAATTTCATCATTTTCAGCAAGTAAATGATAAAAAGGCTGATCTTTTCTCGGCCTGACATTTTTTGGGATAGACTGATACCATTCCTCAGAATTATTAAACTCGAAATCTACATCATAAATAACACCTCTAAATTCGAAGTGCTTGTGTTTAACAATATCTCCAATTGAAAATTTAGCTTTTTGAATTGCCATGATAGTTAGTATGGGTATTTAAAAATAAAAATCAATGTAAAAAATATTAATGTTTTGTGATGTGTCAAATATGTTAATATCTTTAAAGTGAATAAATCTTTTTTAAAATTTGTTACTGATTTTGGACCTCTAGCAATATTTTTTTTCTATTATTACAATAGTGGGAAAAATTTATCAGTAGCAATTCCTCCCTTAATAATTGCAACTATTATTGCATTAGCTGTTGTTTGGTTTTTTGACAAAAAAATACCACCGATGCCTTTGTTAAGTGGAATTTTAATAACTTTTTTTGGCGGTCTCACTATCTACTTTAATGATCCAATATTTATTTATGTAAAACCAACAATAATAAATATCATGTTTGCTTTGGCTTTATATTTTGGAAAATACTTTACGAAAGAACCAGTCCTTAAAAAAGTTATGGGTAAATCACTACCTTTGTCAGATATCGGATGGGAAATTTTAAATCGAAGATGGATGTTTTTTTTCTTTGGTCTTGCATTATTAAATGAATTTATTTGGAGAACACAAACTGAAGAATTTTGGGTCAATTTTAAAGTATGGGGAATGCTTCCAATAACAATAGTTTTTACTGGATTTCAGATACCTTTAATAAATAAACATAAAATAGATGCGTAATAACTTAAGATTAGTAGTAAACAATCCACATAATAAAATAGAGGAAAAACAATTTTTTGAGAAAGATGAGCTTAAAATTATTTTAGATCTTTATGCAAAGATGGTTTCCGAAGGCTCTTGGAAAGACTATGGTCTCAACATATCAAGCAAACAAGTTAGCTTTAGTGTATTTAGGAATGCAGCAGAAAATGCACTCTATAAAATCTGTAAAAATTTTAAGCCAAAAAATAAAAACTTAAAATATCTAATCACAGATACAAGTGGTAAGATTTTAAAAAATTCTTACGAACTTAAGTTTTTACTTAAAAATACTAATTGGAAGAAACTTCAAAAATAAACTATCGTCTTTGACCAAAAAGTCTTAACAACATTATAAATAGATTAATAAAGTCTAGATATAACGTTAAAGCTCCCATTACAGCTTTTTTTCCAACGATTTCACCAGAGTCACTTGCAACATACATGTTTTTAATTTTTTGAGTATCGTAAGCTGTTAAACCTACGAAAATTAAAACACCTAAAATTGAAATTACAAAGTACATCATTGAAGATTTCAGAAAAATGTTAACGATTGATGCAATAATTATACCAATCAACCCCATCATTAAAAATGATCCAAACTTTGTTAAATCTCTTTTTGTTGTATAACCATAAATACTCATAGCTCCAAAAGTTGCTGAAGTTATGAAGAACACTCTAGTAACACTCAAACCAGTATAAACTAATAAGATTGAAGACAATGAAAGACCCATTAAAGCTGCAAACACCCAGAATGTTGTTTGAGCTTTTGAAGCACTCATCTTATTAATTCCAAAACTCATATAAAAAACGATACCTAAAGGAGCTAACATTACCAACCATTTAAGCCCTGATAAATAAATCGCATTCCCCATTTGTGTTAATCCAACAATTGCACCAGATTGATCAGTTACGACTGACATCTTAAATGTTATTAGTGCGATGATCCCTGTTAACAACACACCTGTTGCCATGTAGTTATAAACTTTTAACATGTAGGCTCTTAAGCCTTCATCCATTACAGCAGCAGTTTGTTGTCCTGCTTTTGCTCTGTTTAATATTCCGTTTTTATCAAATTTCATAGTATGTTATATAATAGTCTTTTAATAATTATTCAAGATACCTTAAAAGATTAATAAAAAGTTAACATAAAACATTAATGAATTACAAAAAATTGGGAAATACCGATCTTGACGTGAGCACAATTTGTCTCGGTACAATGACTTGGGGAGAACAAAATACTCAAGATGAAGCCTTTGAACAAATGGACTTTGCTTTAAGCAATGGAGTAAATTTTTGGGATACTGCTGAATTATATGCAGTTCCTCCACGTAAAGAAACTTATGGGGACACTGAAGAAGTAATTGGTAATTGGTTTGAAAAAACAAAAAAAAGAAAAGAAGTTATTTTAGCTACTAAAGTTGCTGGTCCAGCAAGAGATTATTTAAGAAATGGAGAAAATAGTTTTACAGGTCCTAACTTAGAGTCGGCTTTGAACAATAGTCTCAAAAGGCTTAAAACAGATTATATTGATTTATATCAACTGCATTGGCCAGAAAGAAATGTAAATAATTTTGGAAGACTTGGTTACGTCCATAAAGAAAATGATTGGAATAAATTTGAAGATGTTCTTGGGGAATTAGATAAATATATTAAAGCTGGGAAAATAAGATACGTTGGTCTTTCAAACGAAACACCTTGGGGAGCGTTAAATTATTTGCAGCAATCAAAAGAAAAAAATTTACCAAGAATGATGTCTATTCAAAATCCATACAGCTTACTAAATAGATCTTATGAAGTAGGATTAGCCGAGGTTTCTATTAGAGAAAAAATTGGATGCCTTGCATATTCACCTCTAGCAAGTGGATACTTAACGGGAAAGTACAGAAATAAAAATTTTCCTAAAGGATCAAGAATGGAAAGAGACTTTGATTTTTGGACAAGATATAGAAAACCTAACACAGAGGCTGCTGTAGAACTTTATTTTAAAATCTGTGAGAAACACGATTTAAATATGACTCAAATGTCTATTAAATTCTGTGAAATTCAAGAATTTATGACAAGTGTAATTATAGGTGCAACTACAATGGAGCAGTTGAAATCAGATATAGAAAGTGTAAATGTAAATTTATCTAATGATGTCATTAAAGAAATCAATCAAGTTCAAACAATTTATCCAAACCCATGTCCTTAATTAAAAAAATAATAATTTTATCAACTATATTTATCTTAAGTTCAAATCATCTATTTGCTCAGGAAGTAAAAAAAATTGGTAAATATAAAGATTGGGAGGCAATGGTGGCATATGAACCTGATGGCAAAGTATGTTTTGCTCAATCAGTACCTGTACTTCAAGCCCCAAAATCAAACAAAAGAGATGCAAAATTATTTGTGACTTTTAGACCAGAAGAAAAAATTTCAAATGAAGTAAGTGTTACTCCTGGATATGAATTTAATAACAAGAATTCTGTTATTGCAGCATCTGGAAAGAACAAATTTAAGTTTGATATAATGCAACAAGGATTTGCTTGGATTGCTGATAACAAAATTGAAGTAAAAATGATTAGCAGAATGAAGAAGGGATCAAGAATAATGATTACCGGATACAATCAAAATGGATCTCAAACAATTGATCATTATTCTTTGCTTGGATTTACTAAAGCTTACAACGTATCAAAAAAAGCTTGTACATGATTAAATGAAATCAAAAAATAAAATTGTGCTTGCCTACTCAGGCGGTTTAGATACGTCCATAATTTTAAAATGGCTTCAAGAAAATTATAACGCTGAAGTAATTTGTTACACTGCTGATGTTGGTCAAGAAATTGATAGAAAAAAAATTTTAGAGAATGCAAGAAAATTTGGTGTAAAAAATATTATTATTCAAGATTTAAAAGATACTTTTGTAAAAGATTACGTTTATCCAATGATTAGAGGACATGCAATTTATGAAGGAGTGTATCTTTTGGGGACTTCTATTGCTAGGCCACTGATTGCAAAAGACCAAATAAGAGTTGCTAAAAAATTTAAAGCCAATGCAGTTTCACATGGTGCTACTGGAAAAGGAAACGATCAAGTAAGATTTGAATTAGGCTATCATTACTTTGGACCAAAAATAAAAATTATTGCCCCGTGGAGAATTTGGAAACTAAAGTCAAGAACTGATTTAATTAACTATGCAAAAAAACATGGAATACAAATACCAAAAGATAAAAAAGGTGCTACACCTTTTTCAGTGGATGATAATTTATTTCATACATCAACTGAAGGTAAAGTTTTAGAAAATCCAAAAAATTCTGCACCAGAATTTATTTTTCAACGAACAGTTTCTCCAGAAAAGGCACCAAACAAACCATCATTTGTTACTATAAATTTTAAAAATAGTGATCCTTTTGGAATAAACGGAAAAAAAATGTCTCCAGCTAAATTATTAACAAAGTTAAATGAACTAGCAGGTAAAAATGGAATAGGAAGAGTCGATTTAGTTGAAAATAGATTTATTGGAATAAAGTCTCGAGGTGTATACGAAACGCCAGGTGGAACTTTATTAATTCATGCACATAGAGCAATCGAATCCGTAACATTAGATAAAGAAATAATGCATAAAAAAGATCAGATTATGCCAAGATATGCTGAACTTATTTATAACGGTTATTGGTATTCAAAAGAAAGATTCAAACTTCAAAAAATTGTAGATCTAAAAAGAAACAAAGTTAATGGCTCAGTTAAACTAAAATTATATAAAGGTAATATTACAATCCAATCAAGAGTTACTAATAGCGGTGCCTATTCAATGAAAAAAGTCTCATTTGAAGAAAACAAGTCATTTAATAAATCCAACGTTGAAAGATTTATCAATTTTCATAAAAAAAAGCTTCGTTCATAGGTAGGTTTAGGACAAATTAACATTTGTTTAAATCACCAAAAATTATATCTTCAACATATGGAATCAATAAAGAACTGGATGAAAGATGCTGCAAATATTTTATTTGATGATAGTAAAAATGATCTACGAGCACTTCCAAAAACAGTAAGACTACAAATTCTTTTAGTTTTAAGTTTTATATGGACAACAGTATTTAGCTTATACGTATTCTCATACACAACTTTTGCTTTTGGATGGGCTGGACTTTTTTTAGCTCATATAGGTTTAATATTTGCCGTCTACATGACATTTAAACAATTTCATAGAGCAGAAGAGAGGTCTGCAAGTGTTTTTCAAACAAAAAATTTTGATCCTTTTAAAATAATGGTAATTGTTTTTGTAATAGTATTTATATTTGTCTTTTCAAAAGGTATTGAGGTTTTAACTAGTCCAAACCCAAACTCTTATTCAATCCCATATGATGGTCCATCAAAATCAGTATTTGAAAAATGGTTACCTTTTAGTAAAGATAAATAATGGATAAGATAGCAAAGAACTTACAGTTAGCATTGATGGTTATTATCTTAATCAGTACTGTTATTGCTGTTGGGATTGAAATGAAAAACATGTTCTTAAATAAATCTGTTACATTGGCAGATTTGCTTTTAATGTTTCTTTATTTAGAAGTTCTTGCAATGGTTAGAGTTTTTTGGAACCAGCAATCTATTAGTATTACCCTTCCACTTCTTATTGCAATAACCGCTCTTGCACGATTTATTATTTTGCAAGGAAAAGAAATGGATCCTACCGCACTTGTTTATGAAGCAGTCGCAATTTTATTAATTGCAGGAGCCATTGTTGTCTTAAGATTAAGACATAGTGACAAATTGGGCCTTAAGAAAAAAAAATCAAAATAACTAAAATGATATTTGAAGCTTCAAAGGCTAAGGCCTTAGATCAATTAAATAATTTTGTTGATAATTATCTTGCAGATTATTCAAAATTAAGAAATTTTGATTTTGGTCCTGAAAAAAGATCTAATATATCCTGCTTATCACCATACATAACTCATGGAGTTATTAATGAAAAAGAAGTCATTCAGAAAGCTCTAAGTAAATTTTCTTTTTCAAAAAATGAAAAATTTATTCAAGAAGTTCTATGGAGAACTTATTGGAAAGGTTGGTTAGAATTAAGACCAAATGTTTGGACAGATTATCTTGTTGAATTAAAACAAATAAGAAATGAATTTAAAAATAATCAAGATCATCTTTCTGCGATAGAAGGAAAAACAAATATAGATTGCTTTAATGAGTGGGTGACAGAGCTTAAAGAAAACAATTATTTACATAATCACACAAGAATGTGGTTTGCTAGTATTTGGATTTTTACTCTAGAATTACCATGGCAATTAGGTGCAGAATTTTTTATGAAACATCTTTTCGACGGAGATGCTGCATCAAATACTCTTGGGTGGCGATGGGTTGCGGGTATTCAAACTCAAGGAAAACATTACCTTGCGAGTGAATGGAATATTAAAAAATTTACTAATAATAGATTTCAAAACATACAATTAAATGAAAATGCTCCTCCAAAGGTATCTGAAAAATCATATCAAATTATTAAACAAGATTTTAATAATTCAGAGAATATTAAAGAAAAAAATCTTTTAATTTTTGACAATAATCTATCTTTTGAAGTCACTGACTTTAAAGAAAACAACTTTAAGAAAATTTACTTAGTTTCTAACAAAAATGAAGATAGATCCATAAAACTTAGCGAAAAATTAATAAAATTTAAATCTCTGTTAATAGAAGACCAAGCACAAAGATTAAAAAATCAATCTATTGATTGTCAGATTATTGATATAAGTGAAGTGACAAATATTGAAAATTGTTGTGGTTTGTATCCAACAATCGGCGAAAATTTAGACTACTTAAAATCAAATAATTTAAAGGTAGATTTTTTATATAGAAGTCTCGATCAGCTAGCTTGGCAATACTGTAATAAAGGATTTTTCAATTTTAAAAATTATATTCCCAAAATTGTTTCAACTTTTAACTAAAACCAACGAACCATACCTATAATTCCAGCAGTAGCATAAAAAAATTGTAAAAATAAAATACCTTTATGGCCACCTCTATAAGCCCAAATACCAATTAAAATTGCAGATAAAAGTAATAAGCAAAAACCAAAAAATTCTATACCTATATTTAAAGCAACAAACAAAGAATACAATATTGCAGTTATAACTCCTGCCCATTCAAAGATTTGGTTATTCATAAGAGTTTTTATAATACTTTAATTAATTTAGCTTAGAACACTTCTTGGAACAATATTTTACTCTCTCCCAATTCAACTTCCATTTTTTTCTCCATGCAAATGATCTTTTGCAAACTGGACAAATTTTTGTTGGTAAATTTTCTTTTTTCATCAAATTGTATTTTGTTTAACGAATTTGTCGGCTTCTGATAAAATTAATTTTTTTCTATCAGATTTCATTTTATCAAAGATACGAACCATCATTGAAAGACGAGGATTTTTTAAAAAAAATTTTCTGTTTCGGTCTATAAACCTCCAATACAATCCGTCCATGACGTTACACCAATCACCTTTCTTAAAGTCCATCATTTTCATAAAATATGCAGATCCACAAATATAAGGTTTGGTCGCGAAAATTCCTCCATCACTAAACAATCCCATTCCATAAACATTGGGAACCATTACCCAATCTGATGAGTCTACAAACATTTCCATAAACCACTTATAAACAATTGTAGGCTTTATCTCACAAAGGTTCATGATATTGGATAAGATCATTAATCTTTCAATATGATGTGACCAGCCATAATTAACTGCATTTTTAATCGCATAATCTAAAGGTGGAAGACCAGTAGTACCCTCATACCAAGAACTTTTCATTTTTCTATTCTGATTAAAAAAATTTCCAATTTCCATTTCTTGTGAATAGGACTGGTAAATTCCACGCATAAATTCTCTCCAACCGATTACCTGACGTACATAACCCTCTAAAGAATTCATTCTAATTTTATTTTTTTTATGTAAATCTAAAATTTTTTGAATAACAAATTCAGGTGTTATTATACCTAAATTTATATAAGGACTTAAAGCACTATGAAAAAGAATATTATCTTTTTGATCTACGGCATCCTCATAATCACCAAATAGATTAGATTTTTCTTTTATAAAAAAGTTTAAAAGTTTAACTACATCTTCATATTCAGTAGCAAACCAGAAATTCTCTGTACTTCCTGGATGGTTTTTAAATTCCTTCTCAATAATAGGCTTCAATTTTTTTGTATGACTAGTTTCATTGATTTTTGGAAATTTAGGAATTGATATGTTTTTTGGTAATTTATTTCTATTGTCTTCATCAAAGCTCCA
>CACFZQ010000026.1:0-10912 GCA_902570835.1 uncultured Pelagibacteraceae bacterium
GAAAAATAAAAAACTTAATTATAAAAAATATAATTTAGCTATTAAAAAATTTTTAAAAAATAAAAAATGTAAAATTATATTTGAACCAGGAAGATCTATAATAGGAAATTCTGGAACATTAATTACAAAAGTTATTTATATAAAAGACAGTGAAAGTAAAAAATTCATTATATTAGATGCGGCAATGAATGATTTAATGAGACCAGCATTATATGGTGCAATTCATAAAACTTTACCAGTTATTAAATCTGGAAAAGTTTCCAAAAAAACTTATGAATTTGTAGGACCTATATGTGAAAGTACAGACAAGTTTGTAACTATTAAAAACTTTCAGGTACTTCAAGAAAAGGACTATATTGCAATATGTGATGTTGGTGCATACGGAATGTCACTAAGTTCAAATTATAATTTAAGAACAAAACCATTAGAAATATTAATTAAAAACAACAAAATAAAAATAATTAAAAAAAGACAAAAGCATAAAGATTTAATTTAGCTTTTGAGACAATGATAAGAAACATTTTATTTTCAATAATTTTTTTTACTGGAATTATTTTTATTTCTATAATTTTTTTACCTTCTTTTTTTCTACCAAGAAAAATTGTTTTATTTGGTGGCAAATTAATGGGCTATTGGACTGGTATTTGCTTAAGGTTTATCCTTTCAGTAAAAATCCTTATCAAAGGTGAAGAAAATATAATCAAAGAGGATAAATTCTTTATTGCTGCATCTCATCAATCAATGTTTGAAACCTTTTATTTGCAAACTATTTTTAATTCACCAGTTTTTATTTTAAAGAAAGAGCTTCTTCAAATTCCAATATTTGGTTGGTATTTAAAAAAAATAGGATCAATTTCAATAAATAGAAATAAAACAACTAAAGATAATTTGGGTTTTTTTAGTGATATTTCAACAACAATATCACAATCAAATCGTCCATTAATTATTTTTCCTCAAGGTACAAGAGTGTTACCTGACGATAGAACTCCATTTAAAAAAGGAGCCTCAAGGATATATGAAGAATTAAAAATGAATTGTTTACCAGTAGCCATAAACTCTGGTTACGTATGGCCAAAAAAAGGTGGTAAAAATAGTAATAGAACAATTACTATATCAATATTAAGGCCTATTTCAGCTGGCCTAGAAAAAAATGAATTTTTAAAAACTCTAGAAAAAAATATCTTTCAAGAATTAGATTTAATAAATTAACCCTTCATTGGCATCACAACATAAATACTATCAAAATCTCCTGGATCTTTTATTAAAGCTGGCGAGCCAGTATCATTAAAGAAGATTTCGACTCTATCACCATCTAATTGAGAAGCTACATCAATCAAATATCTGGAATTAAAACTTATTTCTAAGTCGTGATCAAATTTAACATTTAATGTTTCTTTTCCGTCTCCACTATTAGTATTGTTTACCGAAAGATTAAGAGTATCATTTGATAAATTAAATTTTACACCATCTTTTTTATCCAGAGATACGGAAGCCACTCTATCAACTGAGCTTAAGAAAAGTTTTAAATCAATTTCTAATTTTTTTTGATTATTTTTAGGAATTACCTGAATGTAATTCGGGAATTTTCCATCGATAAGTTTTGAAATTAAAATACTATTATTCAGTTCAAACTTAATTTTTGACTTTAGATTTGATACTTTTACATCACCATCATAACTATCTAACAGTGAACAAAGTTGAAAAATTGTTTTTTTTAGGAAGTATAATAGGGTCAAATTCAATTTTTTCATCTAGTCTTATTTTTGAAATCGACATTCTATGACTGTCAGTAGCAACAGCTGTTAAATAATTTTTATCTTCAACTTCGGTTTGGTGAAAATAAATACCACTTAAATAATGTCGAGTTTCATCATTTGAAACAGAAAACTTACATTTATTTAGAAGCTTCAATAATTGTTTTGATTTTATAGTAAATTCATTTTCATTAAAATTTTCATCAGTCAATGGGAACTCAGTAGCACTAATACAATTTAAATTAAAAATTGATTTTTGTGACTCTACTTGTAATTTACTTACATCGGTAAGAGTAAGGTTAATTTTTTTTCCTGATGTTAATTTTCTAATTATGTCATACATAATTGACGAGGTTGTTGTTGTTTTTCCTTCTTCTAGAATTTCAACATTATTTAGCTGGTGTATAAAAATTAAATCTAGATCTGTAGCAGTAATTGTTAATTTAGAATTACCAGCATCTAATAAAATATTAGATAAAATTGGTAACGTGCTTCTCTTTTCAATTACACCCTGACAATAATTTAGTGCTTGCTGAAGGTCTTGTTGGTTGACGTTAAATTTCATTTTCTTTGTTATTGTATAATATCTGATTTTTGAGTTTATTGATATTATCTACAATTTCTGGATCTTTTTCTTTGATTTTCTCAATTGTTTTAACAGAATGGATAATTGTTGTGTGATCTCTATTCGAGAATTCTCTACCTATTTCTGGTAATGATTTTGAAGTTAAAATTTTAGTTAGGTAAATTGCTGTCTGTCGAGGTCTTACAAGATATCTTGATCTTCTTGAAGAAAGCATTTCATTTTTGCTTATCTTAAAAAACTTACACACAATAGTCTGTATTAAGTCGATTGTTACTTTATTTTCTGAGATGTTCAAAAGATCTTTTAATACCACTTTAGTTTCAGGTAAATTTGGAACTTTGTTATAAATTCTTGAAAAGGATACAATTCGATTAACTGCTCCAACTAATTCTCTAACACTTCCTGAAATCTCATTACTGATAAAATCTTTTATATCTTTTGATACTTGAAGCTGATCTGAATATAAATTGTTTAATTCTTCTGTTTTTTTTTGAACTATTTTTTTTCGTAATTCTAAATCAGGTTTTTGAATGTCAACAACCAATCCACCTGAAAATCTAGATTTAATTCTCTCTTGAATACGCATTAATTTATTAGGTGCTCTATCAGCAGATACAATGATTTGAGATCCTTTGTCTAACAAAGCATTGAATGTATGAAAAAATTCTTCCTGCATTGCTTCTTTGCCACTAATAAACTGGATGTCATCTATTAATAAAATATCAGTATTTCTAAAGTATTCTTTAAACTTAACCATATCATTTGATTTAATTGATTTTACAAACTGATACATGAAACGTTCAGCTGAAATGAACATCACTTTATTTTTTTTCTTCATCTCAAAACCAATAGAATTTAATAAGTGAGTTTTCCCCATTCCTACACCACCATAAATATAGAGTGGATTGTAATGAGAGATAGTTTCTGTAACCTTTAAAGAAGCTTCATATGCAAGTTTATTGCTTGATCCAGTTATAAAGTTATCAAATCGTTTGTTTGGATCTATTCGGTTATACTGAAGGTACGAGTCTTTTAAAAATGAAACATTTTCATTTTTGGTATTATCAATATTTGTTATATCTTTTAAATCCTTATCAACTTTTTGATCAATAATTTTAAATTCAATTCTAATTATATCTTTTTTATACAATTTAATTATTTTCAGAATTTGGTCTAAATACCTAGAAGTAATCCAGTCTCTAATAAATCTAGTTGGAACAGATAAAAGTAAATAATTATTATGCTCCTCAAGAAATGATATTTTTTTTAACCAACTTTCATAAATTTCTAAACCTAATTTATTCTTCATTTCAGATTGAATTTGTTGCCAATCAATCTCTTCTGAAGCAAAATTATTAATATTTTTGTTTGTAAAAGATTTATTCATAACTTAAGGGAAGATATCAGTTAGAACTATTTAAAAAATTTTGCAACAAGTATTAAATTTAAAATTAAAAAAAAATTAAATCTACAATTGTAAAATTTATTGTCATAATTATTTTATTTATGGACATAAATTTTTAAATTAGTTTTAAATTTCTTTAAAGATAAAATCTTTGATTGAATCAAATATAGATTGAATCAAACATTGATTGTACTGTGTGAGATCATAGATTTACTAAATCTAAATATAGTAATTTAAAAATATTGTGTCTTATATAATGTATGTGTGGAATTTATCTTCGAAACAACTTAAGATTTTTAAATTGCTGCAATCCTTTTTGTTATTCTTGAAACGTTTCTTGATGCATTTTGTTTTTTTATTACACCAGTCTTTGCAATTTTCATCAACTCAGAGTTTAATTTAGGTAAGAATTTTAATGCTTCATCTTTCCTTTTTGTATCAATTAAAACGTTCATTTTCTTTAATGCATTTCTAAATCTACTTTTTCTAGCTTTATTGACTGCTGTTTGCTTAGAAATACGTCTTATACGTTTAATAGCTGATTTTGTATTTGCCATGCGCAGGGGTATAGCTTGAGAACTGAAAACGGTCAACTAAATATTTGTCTAATTTTGGCAGGAATTACAAAAGAAAGTAGATCTATTTGATACAATTTTTTTCTGTATAGTATCTGCACATCCTATAGTTTTACATCTTAATCCTTCTTGCTGATATACTTTAAATTCTTTTTGATAGTTTCCAGAAGATCCTAACGTATCCTTAAAATCTCTAATACTTGAACCACCTTTTTTAATTGCTCTTAATAAAATTTTTTTTGAATAGTAAATAATTTTTTTACAATCTTCTCTAGTTAACAAACTTGCTTTTTTAAATGGATAAATCTTACTTAGAAATAAAATTTCACTTGCGTAAATATTGCCAATTCCAGAAACAAATTTTTGATCTAATAAAAATGTTTTAATATTTTTATTCTTTCCTTTGAAGTAATTAAAAACATAATTCAAATTAAAATTTAAATTGAATGGTTCTGGTCCCAAATTTTTAAATCTATTTTCTAATTTTTCAATATTTTCTACTAACTCAAAAAAACCAAATCTTCTTGGGTCATTATAAATTACTTTCAAAGAATTAAATATTAATTCAATATGATTATGTTTTTTTGGTAATATAGGAGAATGATAAAAACTAGCATTAGTAAATTTTAATTTTTTTTTACTATCAATGATGTGTATGGTTCCAGACATACCCAAATGTATCAAACAAAACTCTCCACTTTTAAAATTCAATATTAAATACTTGGAAAATCTATCTACTTTAATAATTTTTTTATTCATTAAAAAAGAACCAAAATTTTTTGGAAGTGGAAACCTAAGATTTTTATTTCTAATAATTACTTTTTTAATACTTTTTTGTTTAATTTTTTTGTCTAAAGATTGTCTAACAATTTCTACTTCTGGTAATTCTGGCATTTCTCACTATATTCAATATATATTTTTTTATGCAACAATATCTTCAAAATAAAAAAGGCCTTGTGGAAGGTGTTTTTGATCAAGTTTATAGTAAATACGACTTGATGAATGATTTCATGTCACTGGGCATTCACAGATTTTGGAAAAAAAGTCTAATCAATGTAATGAAACCATCTCCAAATAGAAAGTTAATAGATGTTGCTTGTGGAACTGGAGATATCGGTAAATTATTTTTGAATAGTACAAATCAAATGTCAGAAGTCACTTGTGTAGATCCAAATAAAGGTATGATTAATCAAGGCAAACAAAAATTATCTAATTATAAAAATATAAAGTGGATCAATGCAGCTGCCGAGAAGCTTCCACTTCAAGACAACGAATTTGATTATTACACAATAAGTTTTGGTCTTAGAAATACAAAGAATTTAGATAAAGCTCTATCTGAAGCTTATAGGGTATTAAAACCAGGCGGAAGATTTCTATGTTTAGAATTTTCAAAAATTCAAAACTCTAACCTAGATTTTGTTTATAAAAACTATTCAAAAATAATTCCTCACATTGGTCAATTTATTGTTGGCGATAAAAAACCATATGAATATTTAGTAAAAAGTATTGAAGAATTTATTAATCAGGAAGAATTAATTGAATTAATGAAAAAGCATAATTTTACGAAATGTAATTATAGGAACTTTTCAGGTGGTATAGTTTCTATCCATAGTGGTTGGAAAATATAATGCTAAGAAAATTAATTACTTTATTTAAATTAGGAAGAAAGATTGCAAAATCTGATATTTTAGATATTGCCTCTAAATTTAAAAAACCGCCGGTCGCGATCACAATTTTATTTCAGTTATTAGCAATATCTTTTGAAAAAAAAGAATTGAGTCATCATGCGCTAGATGATGGTGAAAGACTTTCAAAATCATTAGAGTCGATGGGTACAACTTTTATAAAATTAGGTCAATTTTTAGCTACTAGACCTGATATTATAGGAGAAGAACTTTCTACAAAACTGGAAAAATTACAAGATCGTGTACCACCATTCTCTATTAATCAGGCAAAAGAAATAATTAAAAATGATTTAGGCAATGATGCTTACAATTCTATTATTGATTTAAGTGAGCCAGTTGCTGCTGCATCAATAGCTCAAGTTCATAAAGCTAAAATAAATGACAATGGCACGATTAAAGATGTAGCAATAAAAATTATAAGACCCGACATCAAAAAAATATTTAATGAAGAAATTGATGCGATGATGCTATTTGCTTTTATCATTGAGACATTTTTAAAAAAGACTAAAAGATTAAAACTTGTTGAAGTTGTTTTTTTATTAAAAGAAATAACTAACCTAGAAATGGATTTAAGGTTTGAAGCAGCAGCCGCAAATGAATATGCAGAAAATACAAAAAATGATGCTGGATTTAAAGTTCCTGTAATTTATTGGAACTTTACTAGTGAGAATGTAATGACATTAGATTGGATAGACGGAGTATCTATTCGTGAAACAGAAGAGCTGAAAAAAAGAAATTTAAATACTAATAAAATTGCTGAGGATATTATCCAACATTTTTTAAGACATGCTGTAAGGGATGGTTTTTTTCATGCTGATATGCACCAAGGAAATATATTTATTGATGAGAATGGTCAAATAGCTCCAATAGATTTTGGCATAATGGGTAGATTAGACAAAATGAGTAAACGTTTTTTAGCTGAAATTTTATTTGGATTTATACAAAGAGATTATAAAAAAGTTGCTGAGGTTCACTTGGTAGCAGGATTAGTCCCTAAAAATGTGCCAATAGATGATCTTGCACAAGCATTAAGGTCAATAGGAGAGCCAATATTTGGTCAAGAGGTTAAAGATATTTCAGGTGGAAAATTATTAAAACAGCTTTTTGATGTTACAGAAAAATTCAATATGCAAACTCAACCTCAATTGTTGATGTTACAAAAAACAATGGTTGTAGTTGAGGGTGTTGCAAGAAAATTAAATCCTAACACTAATATTTGGACAACCTCTAAACCAGTTCTTGAAAATTGGTTAAGAGAAACAAAAGATCCTATAAATAATTTTAACGAAACACTTAAAAATAGTACTGAAGTAATTAAAAGATTACCTGAGTTACCTGAAATCATGGACAAAGCAAATCAAGCTCTAACATTTTTAGCTAGCGGACAAATTCCTCAAAACTCCAATTCTTATACAGCTTTAAACGATAAAAAATCTGAAATGGTAGCATTTAGAAATCAATCTATTATTGGTTTATTACTTCTTGTAATTTTTGGTCTTATAGTATTTTAATTCTGCAAATGAAAAATCTTAATAACAAAAAAATTCTTTTTATAATTTGTGGTGGTATCTCAGCCTACAAAAGTCTTGAAACTATTAGATTATTAAAAAAAAAAGGTGCAGAAATAAAAACTATACTTACACACAGTGCTAAAGAATTTGTAACCCCATTATCAGTAGCATCATTATCTCAAGGTAAAGTTTATAGTGATTTGTTTAGCTTAGAAAACGAAACTGAAATGGATCACATTTCACTTTCTAGATGGGCAGATGTAGTTATCGTTGCACCAACAACAGCAAATACAATTTCGAAATTAGCACAAGGTACTACAGATGATTTAGCTTCCACTGTAATACTTGCTTCAAATAAACAAATTTATTTGGCGCCAGCCATGAATGTTAGAATGTGGGAGCATAAATCTACAAAACTTAATTTAAAAAAATTAAAAGGTTTTGGTTATAAATTTATTGGTCCAGAAATAGGAGATATGGCGTGTGGAGAATACGGTGAAGGCAAAATGTCTGAACCGTTAAAAATTGCAAATGAGTTAAATCAATTTTTTGTAAACCAAAGTCAAAATAAAAAATTTAAAGCTTTAGTTACTGCGGGTCCAACAAATGAGTATATCGACCCTGTGCGTTTTATAACAAATAAATCAAGTGGCAAACAAGGATATGAACTAGCTAAATGTCTATCAAAAAAAGGTTTTGACACAACTCTGATTTCAGGACCAACTAATTTGGAAGTAGAAAAAGAAATTAAACTGATAAAAGTTGAAACAGCAGATGAGATGTTTGCTGCTACACAAGAGAATCTACCTGTAGACGTAGCAATCTTTTCAGCAGCAGTATCAGATTTTAAAGTAAAAAATAAATCTAAAATAAAAATAAAAAAAGAAGAAGCATTAAATTTAAATTTAGAAAAAAATGTTGATATTTTAAATTATATTTCAAATCATAATTCCATGAGGCCTGAAATTGTGATTGGTTTTGCCGCAGAAACAAATGAAGTTTTAAAAAATGCAGAAGAAAAATTAAATAAAAAGAATTGTGACTGGATAATTTCTAACGATGTTTCTAAAAAAAATATTGGATTTAACTCTGATTATAATGAAGTCACAATCCACTACAAAAATAAATCTTTAAAAAGTGAAGTCCTACCATACAAAAGAAAATCTGAAATTTCTGAAGAAATAGTTGATAGAATAATTGATCAATTAAATTAATGGCAAAAATCCTTGTTAAAAAATTAGATCCTTCAATCGAGCTACCTGCCTATAAAACAGAAGGGGCTTCGGGAATGGATCTTATGGCATTTATAAAAGAACCTATTCTACTTAAATCTCAAAATTCTTGTTTGGTTCCAACTGGAATTGCTGTTGCTTTTTCAAATGAATTTGAAATTCAAATACGGCCTAGATCAGGTTTGGCTGCCAAAAATAACGTTAGTGTTTTAAATACACCTGGAACAATAGATAGTGATTACAGAGGTGAGATAAAAGTAATTCTTTACAATCACGGAAAAGAAGATTTTTTAATAAACAATAAAGACAGAATAGCTCAAATGATTCTTACACCAGTGATAAAAATGAATTTTGAAGAAACAGAAGAGCTTCCTGAAACAATAAGAGGCGAAGGCGGATTTGGCTCAACAGGAAAATGAGCAAAAAATTAAACAAAAAACAAATCGAACGTTTTTCAAGACAAATCATATTAAAAAATATTGGCATTTTAGGTCAAAATAAAATTACAAATTCAAAAGTATTAATAGTAGGGATGGGTGGTCTTGGATGTCCAGTAGCAGAATTCTTAACTAGGTCGGGGATTGGCTCATTAGGAATTGTAGATCATGATCGAATAAGCCTTTCAAATATTCATAGGCAAAGTTTATTTAATGAAAAAGATTTAAATCAACCTAAAGTTAAAATTGCAAAAAAAAAGTTAAACAACATTAATTCTTTAACAAAAATAAAAATATTTAATTACAAATTAAATAAATCTAATTTTCAAAAAATTATTAAAGATTATGATTATATTGTTGATGGAACTGATAATTTTAAAAGTAAATTTCTAATTAATGACTTAAGTCTAAAGTATAAAAAGTTTTTGGTAACTGGTGCTATAAGTAAGTTTGATGGTCATATCTTCACAATTAATTTCAAAAATAAAAAGGAACCATGCCTTCGATGTTTTTATCAAGAGGAAAAAATATCAGATGAAATACTTAATTGTGAATATGAAGGAATCTTAGGAACTGTTGCTGGAATTGTTGGCACAATACAAGCAAATGAGATTTTAAAAAATATTTTAAATATTGGCCAAAGTTTAAATAATTATATTTTAATTGTTGATTTATTAAATTTAAATTTTAGAAAAGCAAAAATTAAAAAAAGAAAAAACTGTCTATGCCATTAATTATAAGAACAATTTTAATTTTTATTTTGTTTATATCAATAACCTCAGCAAATGAGATATTTGTTTCTTTAAAAAAAAATAAAGTAAACGTTAGGTATGGTCCAAGTTTTGATTCGGATGTAAAATATGTTTATAAAAAAATTAACCTTCCTTTAAAACAAATAGATAAAAAAGAAAACTTTAGAAGAATTATAGATTTTAAAAATAATGGTGGATGGATACATATATCTCAGTTAAAAAAAAATAATTCTGCAATCGCAACCAAAGATAAAATTTTATTTAAAAACCCCACATCTTTTGCAAAACCAATCGCTCTTATTAAAGAAGGGAGGTTATTAATATTAGAAAAGTGTGGGCAAAAATGGTGCGAAATAACTTCTGGAGAATTTAAAGGTTGGATTAAAACAGACAATATTTGGGGATTTAATTAACTAAAGTCAGCTGAAAGTGACTTTTTGTTCTCAACAGACAACTTAGTAGTATGGGAATATTCTTTATGATCAATTCCTATTTCAACTTCTATTTCCTCAGACTTAAATTTAGCTATTTGGTCGTCTGTAAAATTAAAATGAATAAATTGAACTGAAGAAGCTTTCCCTTCAGTTGATGTTCTATCAACATCTTCCTCTGCTATAGCTTTTATTTTTTCTCCATTAATTTTCATAAACACTTTTTTTTCTATTCCGCCTACTTTTCCTAAGAAAGCCGCACGTGATATAGGGTTATCTATTTCAAACATTAATGTAGCCGTTAATTCTTTACCATTAGGTATTAAAGGGTTGTATGCTGACAACTCGTCTTTAAGTTGTTCATCTCCACCTTTTTCAATATATAGCATTTCTTGAACTTGAGCTAACATTGTCTCGTAACTTTCAAAGTAAAATGTTGCATAAGGTCCTAAAGCAATTCTTCTATTTTTTTTAAAATCAACAATACTTTTTCTTAATTCTCGTCTGTTTTTTATGTAGACATCTAATGGCATGATATCTTGTT
>CACFZQ010000027.1:0-10458 GCA_902570835.1 uncultured Pelagibacteraceae bacterium
TTTATTCGTTAGGTCCAAGTATGAGAATATTTAGTTTAGATTTAATATTCCCAATTGTGCCCCCAATCTGCTGGGCTCTTTATCAATTTTTTACAAAAGTTGTCTCAGGTGATAATGATCCATTTGCAGCAATTTTTTATACTTCAATTTTAGGAGCAATAATTTTTAGTGTTTTTATTTTTTTTAATTGGGTGCCATTAGAGAAAAATATTTTTTGGCTTTATTTAATAATTCTTGGTGTAGCTGGTTTTGTCAGTCACTCTTTAATTATTTATGCAATTCAACTATCTAATTTATCATTTGTTACTAATTTTCAATACTCACAATTAGTTTGGTCTACAATTATTAATTTCTTAATTTTCGGGGTGCCCTTTGACTATAATAAAATAGTTGGTGTTATCGGAATAATTGTTTTTGGTATAATGTTTATAAGAACTGAAGGTAAAAAAAGTTAAATTAGGAGGTTGGATGAAAAATATTGGTTTTATTGGTGTTGGCTATATGGGTTATGGGATTGCTAAAAACATCATTAAGCACAAAAATAATCTTTTTGTAATAGCTAACAAAAATCGTAAACCTATCGAAAAGATAGTAAGTGAAGGAGCTGAAGAGGTTAAGTCATTTGAAGATTTTGCATCTAAAAATTTAGATGCTTTATTTATGTGTGTTACTAACACACCTATTGCAAAATCTATTTCAGAAAAATTATCAAATATTTTAAGTGATAAAACAATTGTCATTGATATTACTACTCATAATAAAACAGGCTCTGTTGAAACTGAGGCAATTTTTAAATCAAATAATATCAACTACGTTGAATGTCCTGTAATGGGAGGACCTGTTCAAGCAGAAGAAGGTTTTTTAGGCGGTATCGTTGGAGCATCAGATGATAATTTTAAAATAGCAGAGCCTTATTTTAATATATTTTGTAAAGATTATTTTCATTTTGGACCTGTTGGCATGGGTGCAAAATCAAAACTTTTAAACAATTTTTTAACTTTAGGAAATGCTGCATTGATAAACCATATGGCTAAAAGTGCTAAAGAGATGAGTTTAGATTTAAAAAAAGTATTTGATGTTGCAAAACTTGGTTCAGGAAATTCTGCAGCATTAATTAGAATTTTTGATAATTTGCTAAAGGGTGATTACACAGGATTTAAATTTACTGCAAACAACTCCGTTAAAGATTTAACTTATATTCAAGATCTTTTAAAAGATTTTCCTGAAGCTGAAAAAGTTGCTGAACTAAATAAAAATTATTTTCAAAAAGCTGTTGATGATGGTTACGGAGAAAATTTTATTAGTGAATTAATTAACAAAAAATAATTGAGGGAAGTTAAATAAGATATCGGGAATATACTAAAGCAGTAGGTTGTATTCAACTTATTTATTTGCATTAAATGCAAATAAATTTATTGAAAATAATTTTGATATAATTACCTTTTTAGATGAAGGAGGTTTATGTTAAAATTACTACCACCTGATACTTAGCTGAAGTTCTTTCGATATCAAAAAACTTAAAGTAATAAAATCCGTTTGGATTTAATGCCAAAGAGGCGATAAAAAGGGAGCTCTTTAGGTATCAACTAAAGAGCGAACCCTTAAAAAAATTAATTTTTAGAATTTAATATTTCTAGTGGAAGTGGTGCTTCAGGATATTTTTTTTCACACAACTTTTCATAAATTTCACAAAATTTAAAAATTTTTTTTACAACTTCGTTTTCATCTTTTGAGTTTAATTTTGAAATTAGTTTATCTCGATCTTTTTCTAACTCTTTAATTTGTTCGCCTGAAAAAAATTCTCCAGTTTCTATTTCCCAGTAAGTATCCTCTAATTCTACATCACTTAATTCATTTAATTTTTTTTGTAACATTATAATTGTTTCATCATCAGTTTCTGTGTTTCTCATAGGAGAATTTTTTAATTTACCCAAACATTTGTCTCTTAAACCATCAATAAAATGATCGTAAGGTTTTCCTAAACTTAATTCTCTAAAATGATTACTAACAAAATATTTTTTGATTGCTAAATCTGTAGAAATTTTTTCTTTACCCTTAATTATTGCTACTTGAACATATATCTCTTGGGAAACATATTCCTCAATATGTTCAATTACAGATTTTGGGATCATTAATTTTTTTAAGGCTTTAGTTTAGTATGATGCTCTATATTTAGAATGGCATGCCTTACAGTTTGCCCACATTAGTTTGCCAAGTGTTCCTCTAATATCATCTACATCTTCTATAATGGAAGTGAGTTTTATCATGTCGTCAGCAGATTTTTGCATTAATGCATTGAAAGCATCTTTTTCTTCCCAAATTATAGGTAAAGCCTCTGTTTTAAATCCTTCTTTAGAATTTTCTGGAAATAGATCTAACAATGTAATGTAATTTTCATTCATTTCTTTCATTAGCTCTATTGCTTTATCAAAATCTCCATTTGAAGAAAAAGACTGTACCCTCTTTGCGGTACTAGAATTTTTACTAAATAGAACTTTTCTACTTTTAATAATATCCTCTACTGACAATTCTGCATTGGCTAATGTGGCAGAAATTACCATTATTAAAGATAAGATTACTGTACCAAAGATCTTCTTGGTATGTTTTAATATACTATGCATGTTAAGAACTCTTTAACAGAATACGGATTTATTTCCAAGTCTCTGCATTGGCTAAGTGCAATTTTACTTTTGATACAAATTCCTCTTGGCTTTTATTTAGTAGATTTAGATTTTGGAGTGGAAAGAATAACTATTGAAAATATACATGTGACAATTGGGCTTGGGATATTTTACGTTATAATTTTTAGGTTACTTAATAATTTAATTAACCCTGTTCCAAAGTTAGGACCTGCTACTTTTATAGGACAAAGGTTTATTGCTAAACTCAATCATTTATTATTATACATCGCAGTCTTATCAATAACCATATCGGGAATATTGAAGAAACTCTTCAGTGGTGAGCCTCTGGTGATTTTTTTAAAAGAAATAAAAATACAAGACAATTTTGAACTTGCTGATCAATTTTATAATATTCATATTATATCAAACTATGTACTTATTGGTTTAGTTGCCTTACATGTAAGTGCTGTAATAATTCATAAATTATTCTTTAAAGAAAATTTATTAAAAAAAATATTATAATAATTTATCATCAGACATGGAAAAATCATCTATTGGATATATTCTAAAATTATCTATTCCAATATTTTTTGCCAACCTAGCTATTCCCTTAGTTGCAATTATAGATACATCTTTAATGGGTAACTTAGGTAATGTTTCTTATTTATCTGCAACTTCTGTTGCGGCAAATTTATTTTCAATGATTTTTTGGAGTTTTGGATTTCTAAGAATGGGAACTGTTGGTATGGTCTCGCAAGCAAATGGAGCTAAAAATTATAAGGAAATTCTAAATATTATATTAAGAAATTTGTTATTTGTAATTATTCTTTCTATTGTTTTGTTTTTTGCTCAAAATTTAATTCTTAAAATAAGTCTACAAATATTTAATCTAAATTCACAAACTACTATTTTTTATGAGGAATATTTTAAAATTAGAATTTATTCAGCTCCCGGAGAACTTACTCTTTATATTATCACAGGTCTTTTTGTTGGTTTACAAAAAACAAAAATTTCAAGTATTTCAGTAGGTTTTTTCTCAATATTAAATATCATACTGAGTATAATTTTCGTAACTCAATACAATTTAAATATCAAAGGTGTTGCTTATGGAACTCTTTTTTCTGGGATAATTACCTCTACTGTATTTTTAATTTATACTTTTTTTTATTTAAACAGGCTTACAAAGATTAATTTTATAATAAAGGAAATTGTTGATTTAAATAAATTAAAAAATATTTTTAATATTAATTTTAATATTTTTATTCGGACTATATTACTAACTTTTTCTTTTTTATGGTTCACATACCTTGGATCAAAAATTGGAGAAGAGTATATCGCTGCTAATGCAATATTAATTAATCTCGTCTTTCTATCAGCATTCATTTTAGATGCTTATGCATTTTCAACTGAAGGAATTATTGGTTATTCTCTGGGCAAAAAAGATAAAAATTTATTTAGTTCTATTGTAAAAA
The DNA here is from genome assembly GCA_902570835.1 of uncultured Pelagibacteraceae bacterium. Lineage (GTDB taxonomy): Bacteria > Pseudomonadota > Alphaproteobacteria > Pelagibacterales > Pelagibacteraceae > Pelagibacter. The sequence goes on from CACFZQ010000027.1 coordinate 4,094, forward strand.
ATTCATTTATTTTAACTTCAGTTACAGGCTTAGGTATTTCTATTGTGTATTATTTTATTCATAAGAATGTTATTTTTATGATGTCTGATATTGATTTAATAAGATCTTTAAGTTTAGATTATTCTATTTGGATGATTATTTTGCCTTTTTTTTCATCTTTTTGTTATCAATTTGATGGTATTTTTATTGGAGCCTCTCAAACAAAAGAAATTAGAAACGCTATGTTTTTTTCTGTTTCTTTATATTTATTAATTTCTTTAGTTCTCACAAATTATATTTCAAATGATGGAGTGTGGATATCGTTAACAATATTTATGATCTTGAGAGCTTTGTCTTTATATTATTATTTAAACAGGATTTATTTAAGATTTAATGGCAACTAATACCAAATTTCTTTAATCTCCAATAATTATAAGGCCATGGAGTTAAAAAACCAACAATAAGCATTATTGGCACCACCCACCATGTTAACATGGCTCCACCTGTTAGAAGATAATCTGTTAAATTCATTGCAACTTCCATGCTAACCATAGAAATAAAACTCATGCCCAAAGCCGTCTTTAAAGCATCTTTAAAATTAAAATTTTGTTTAATTAAAATTATGGTCTCTAAAATAATACTTGTAATCAAACCATTAATTATTGCTAAAGTCATGATAGCTAAAACTGGCCAGGGAATTCCTGTTATTTGGAAATACAATATAGTTCCAAAGTCACCAATTGCACATCCTAATAAACACCAGGCAGTATTTTTGGCACTTCTTCTCCAAGTATGTTTGCAAGACCAATTAAAATTAACAGTGCTTTCCATATAAAAAAAAAATTTTTAATTAATTTCTACTTTTGCAATCATTCCTACATCGTAGTGACCTGGGACATTGCAGGCTATTTCAATGTTAGATACATTTTCAAATTTCCAAATTAAATCTTTACTCTTCTTTGGCTCCAACAGAACACTATTAGCATGACTATGAGCCATAGATTTGTCCATCATAGACATTTTGTCAATGCTATCAGCTAATATTATTTCCATCTCAACCAATTTTTGCATTTCAGATTGATGATCTTTGTGCATAGTCTGATTAGCAATATTAAATTCATGCACTAATTCACCAACATTCTCTACCTCAAATTTTATAGTCTCACCAGATTGAACTTTAAAAGAATTTGGTTCAAAATAATTATCATACATTAAAACTTTAATTATTCTTGTAACGTCTTCTTGTTTTCCTTTTTTACCAATCTTCATACTTTTATCAGCTAGCGCAGTCGAAATTGATACAGTGAATGTAATTAATATTATAAAAAAATGTTTGAACATGATTGTGATATAGCTAATTAAATCAAAAATTCAATACATCAATTAAGCTTTAGTTGATATTCGTAATTTTCTTTAGACCAATAAGATTTCATATAAGCTAATATACTATCAATTTTTTGGTTAGATAATTTATCTTCAAATCCAATCATTTTTCCTTCATAATTTTTTACTAATTTAGCTAATCCATACTTAATTATTGCATGTAGTGTCTTATCATCATGATGCCATGTGTGTCCAGTTCCATTTAAAGGAGGTGCTTTTCTGTGACCATCTTCATCTAAACCTTTCCAATTCTTTGCTCCAGATAAATTAATCATGTGACATGAAGCACAATTCTGTTCATATAATATTTTACCTCTTTTAATCATCATTTTAGAATCTGTAGTAATCGGGAAATGATTATGTGCAAAAGTAATATTTGATAAAAATAATAGAACTATAAAAATTTTAAAAATATTTATAAATTTTATCATTCTAAATAAATTAATTAATATTAAATCCATGTTTTTTCCATTTTTCTAAACCACCAATTAAGTGAAAGCAGTTACCAAAATTATATGATTTAGAAATTTGAACTGCCAAAGTAGATCTGTGTCCATGAGCACAGTAAAAAAGAATTTTTTTATTTTTTAAACTAACTTTATTTTTTTCAATGTAATCATGCATAGAAGGAAATGGGACTATATTACTGTTATCTAGTTTACCTTCTTTATCTATTTCATTTTGTTCTCTTAAATCTATCAGAACTGTGTTTTTCTCTTTTTTAATTTTGTTAAACTCCTTTGGCTCAATTCCATTGTTTACTTTTTGACGGTTTAAATCAATGCCTAACTTAAGATTACTTGGAACTGCAACATCCATCATTTTGGGATCTGGTAAATTTAAATTATTCATAATATCCACGTACTCTTCTACTGATTTTACCTGTAATCTTGGATTAAATTGTCTCTCTTCTAAAATGGTGCTTACCATTTCTCCTTTATAATCATGTGCTGGATAAACTAGAGTTTGATCAGGTAGTTTTAATAATTTGTTAAATATTGAATTATAAGAGTCTTTAGGATCACCGTTTTGAAAATCTGTTCTACCTGTACCTCTAATTAATAATGTATCTCCTGTAAAAACTCTATCACCCATCAAAAAACTAAAGCTCTCAGAAGTATGACCAGGTGTATATAAAGCTTGGAGATCAATTCCATCTATTTTGATTATCTCTTCATCTGATACTCTCATTGCAACTACATCGGCAGGAGTTTTATTGCCCATAACAGTTACACAATTAGTTTTATCTCTTAGTTCAGCAATTCCAGAGATATGATCTGCGTGAATATGGGTATCTATAACTTTTACTAATTTTAAATCTAATTGATTTAACAAATTAATATACTGATCAACTTTCTCTAATACAGGATCAATTATTAAAGCTTCACGTCCCCTTCCTGAAGCAATTAAATAAGTATAAGTGCTAGAAACACTATCGAATATTTGTCTAAATATCATTTTAGATAAATATCAAAAACCAATAAGAAATTAAACCAGACAAAATAGTTGCGATTATATTTCTTGAAAAATAACCAACAATTACAGCAAAAATTGCAGCAAATATTTTAGGGTCATCCATTTCGATAAACTGACCGTAGTCATCTATAAAAATTCCGGGAAAAATTATTGCTGGAAATACTGCTGATGGAACATAAGCTAACACAGCTTTTATTTTATCTCCCAACATGTCTCTACTCACTAGGGCTACCATCGTCATTCTAGTAAAGTAAGTTAATATTCCTGCAACAATAATTGATAACCAAGTCATTTTATTTTTTTAACCTCAATATTAAAGCTGCAACAAACAAAGCAAGTATAGGTGAAATAATTATATAAGATCTAAATGGAGCATCATAAAATAATAATGAACTCAATCCACATACAATCATTACAATTAGGTGATCAATTTTTTTTAAATCTTGTATCACAATTGCTATAAACGTAAGAGGAATTGCAAATTTTAAACCAAGTTCTTCTGGAACAAATGAACCTAAAATAATCCCTGACAATGTAGCAATTTGCCAACAAACCCACATTGTGCAACCTGTACCAATCAAATGATAATGTAAGTACTGCTCAGATTTATTTTTTTTAAAAAATTTATTTGACTCTGCAAAACCTTGATCAACAATAATATAAGAGATTAATAATTTTTTAATTAATGATAGTTTTTCTAAGTACTCTGATAAGACCGCACCATATAAAAGGTGTCTTGAATTAATAACTCCTACGGATGTTGCTGCTATCAATCCAGATGCACCCCCTGATAATAATTGTAAAAAAACAATTTGTGATGCGCCACCAAAAATTATTATAGACATTGCATAAACTAATAATGGGTCAAATCCTAATTCAACACCGATAGCTCCACAGATTATTCCAAATGGAATCACAGACAACATATGTGGAGAAATATCCAACATGCCTCTAGTAAATAATTGTTTTTTTTTAAGCATTTAATTGGGTTCTATTAAAAACAAACTATGTGATCAATATTTATCGGTCGTTTAATTCCAAATTTTTCATCAATTTCATGTTGATGGACGTGATGCGAATGAACAAAAACAGGAATTAATAAATCACTACTAGTTTTTAAAGTATATATAAAATTTGTTCCTCTAAACTTTCTATCTACTACTTCTAATTTTAAATTGCTTTTATCGTCATGTTCTAAATCTTCTGGCTGTAATAATAACTGTACTTTAGATCCTTTTGGATAATGTTTTGTAAAATTACCTTTAATAGTTCCTAAATCATCATTTTCTAAAGTATTTTCGTCCGTAACTTTTGCTGGAATTAATATCCCTCTGTTTAAAAAATTGACTACATCAACAGAATTTGGAAAGTGATACACATTATAAGGATCATCAAATTGTTTAAGTTCTCCGTCTAAAATAATTCCACATTTGTTACCTAAATAGAATGCTTCGTATGAGTCGTGAGTAACAATTATTGTTGTAATTTTTAGTTCTTTTAAAATCTGCTTTAATTTTACTTGTATTTCCTCCTTAAAACTTTGATCAATATTCGATAATGGTTCATCTAAAAGTAACAAATCAGGATTTGACAGTAAAGATCTAGCTAATGAGGCTCTTTGTGCTTCACCAGAGCTAATTTCATGAGGATATTTTTCTAAGATTTTTTCTAAATGAAGAAATTTCACTATTTCTTTAAAATTTAGACCTTTTTTCTTTTTTTTATTTCTCTCAGCTCCAAAATTAATATTTTCCTTAACATTGTAATGAGGAAATAGAGAGTTATCTTGAAAAGCCAAAGATATATTTCTATCCTCAGGTTCAACATGGCTTTGTTTAGATGAAATAATTTTATTTTTTAAAATAATTTTACCAGACTGAATTTTTTCAAGGCCAGCTATTGTTCTTAAAATTGTAGTTTTTCCAATTCCAGAAGGGCCTAGCAAACAAACTATGTCTCCTTCATTTTCAATATTAAATGAAACATTGGTTACTTTATTTTTAGAGCTTGCAGCAAAAGTAACATTCTCAATTTCTAAAAAGTTATTTCTCATTTTATTTATCTTTAAACATATACTTAGATGTAATTAAAATAAAAATACTTGCAATCATAATAAGTATTAATGAAGGTGCGGCGGCAGCTTCCAGTAAATCTTGTGAAGCAAATATATAGGCTTGGGTGGCAAATGTTTCAAAATTAAAAGGACGCATAATTAATGTAATTGGTAATTCTTTGATTATTTCGATTGATAACAATATAGTAATTAATAGGACTGAATTTTTAAGATAAGGAACATGAATATTTAAAAAAGTCTCTAGTTTTGAATAACCTAATAGATATGCACTTTCATCAATTGAGTAATTAATTTTTAAATATCCTGATTTAATACCGTTGTTAGCTAAAGAATAAAATCTTACAAAATAAACAATTACTAAACCAAGTATAGATCCAATAAAAATTTGTTTTATATCAAAAAAATAAAAAACATTTTCATCAAACCAAGAAATAAAAGTTATGAAAGCCACAGCTAATATTATGCCTGGTATTGCGTAACCAGTAATTGAAAAAGTTGTTAGTATGTTTAAAAAATTATTTTTGCTAATTCTATTTCCATAATTTGATACGAAAGATAAAAATATTAAAAGAAAGCCTGATAAGAAGACTAATATCAATGTGTTTGATAATAATTCTATAATATTTAAATCTAAAAAATGTTTTGGAAATTTAATTGTCCAGTAAAGCATTTGCAAAACTGGAAATATAAAGCTTGCAAGAAATACAAATGAACAAAATATTATTGCCAATAAAGATTTATAACCAGTTAATTGCTTCAAAGTTTTAGTCTTAAAATTTCCTTTAGCAGGTGAATGGTACTGTGCTTTTTTTCTAGATATGTTTTCTAAAAAAAATAATCCAAATATGAAAATTAAAAGAAAAAAAGATATTCGGTTTGCTAAAGCCAAATCATCAAAAGATATCCATGCATCATAAATTCCAGTGGTTAAAGTCGATATTCCAAAAAAAGATACTGCACCAAAATCTGATAAGGTCTCCATAGCAACTAAAGATAATCCAGCAATAATTGCTGGTCTTGCCGACGGTAAAATAATATTAAAAAATGTTTTTTTTGTTGAAAAACCAAGGTTTTTACCAAGTTCTAGCAAATTTTGAGATTGATAATGAAATGAGGTTCTTGTTAACACATAAACATAACCAAATAGTGAAAATGAAATTGAAATTATAGCTCCTAGCATTCCATCAAATTTAGGTAAAACAGTATTGTAATTTCCATCACCAAATAATTTTTTCATAATTGAAAAAGCTGTTCCATAGTTTTCAAAAAAAGCAGTTAATGAATATGCATAGATATAAGCTGGAACTGCAAAAGATAAAATTAAAACCCATTTAAAAAAATTAACTCCAGGGAATTTATAAAATGAAACTAAATAAGCAGATCCTACACCAATTACAAAAGTTGTAGTTAAAACTCCAATTACAAGAATTATTGAATTGAAAATATATTCAAA
>CACFZQ010000028.1:0-9360 GCA_902570835.1 uncultured Pelagibacteraceae bacterium
TGCCATAAGTGTTATGCCCATCCTTATAGCTACAAAAATTACTAAACATGCAGTCAATAGAGCTAATATTTTGTTAGATAGGAATTTTATATTTAAAAAACTTCCAATTTGGCCGCCAATTAAAACAGCAATAAATAGTGGCCAGTAATTTAAAAATTCGTTGAAGACTATATCCTTTGTTAATTGTCCACCTATACCAAAAATTGAATTTACTAAAATAAATAAAGACGCAGTACTTGTTATATGCTTTGGAAATCCTGCTTTCATCAAAAATAAAATAGGACTTAAAAATATCCCACCACCAATTCCAACCAAACCTGATATGAAACCAATTATCGATCCTATCAATATTGATAATACTAGTGGTATTTTTTTAACAACAATTTCTTTTTTGTTGAAGGATTTACTTTCAATAAGTAAAAAAATTCCAGCTAATATTAAAATAAAGAAAAGTAAAATCTCAAATAAATGTTTGTCAATTGAGACAGATGCTCCGATAAAAGCAAGAGGTATAGAACCAATTAAATAAGGATAAAGTAAATTAAAATTAATATTCTTTGATTTTAAAAAATTTATAGAATTTCCAGAAACTACAATAATATTACAAATCAAGGCTAAAATTGGAAAAATATAGTAAGGGACATCCCAAATTAAAAGTAAAGCAAGATATGTGGAGCCACCTCCAAATCCTATACTAGAATATAATATTGCAGTTATAAAAAAAAATATTGTAAGTATAATCATTAAAAAAATTTATTTATGATTGTAAATATAGCTTTACTAACTGTAACAGATACAAGAACAATTGATAACGATAAATCTGGTGCGATCTTGGTTGAAAAAATTAAAGAGGCCAATCACCAATTAATTGATAGAAAAATTTGTAAAGATAATAAAGCAGATATAGTCAAAATTTTAAAAGACTGGACTAGTCATAAAGATATTGATGTTATCATTACAACTGGTGGCACTGGTTTAACTGGAAGAGATATTACACCCGAAGCTGTTGATGAAATAGCAGATAAACATATTCCAGGATTTGGCGAAGTTTTTAGGACTATTAGTTTAAAAACAGTTGGTACGTCTTCAATTCAATCTAGAGCTTGTGCAGTTCTATCAAATGGTAAATACATATTTGCCTTACCAGGATCCTCAGGAGGAGTAACAGATGCTTGGGATGGTATTCTTAAACATCAATTAGATATTAATCATAAACCTTGTAATTTTGTTGAATTGTTTCCTAGACTAAAAGAGAAATAAAAAAATATCTCATTATTTTTCCAAAACTCACAAGCAATAAAAAAATTAAAAATTTAATTCTCATCGTTCCAGCAATAAAAGTAAGTGGATCACCAATAATTGGTAACCATGAAAATAACAAAGACCATTTGCCGTACTTATTAAACCACTTAGATGATCTATCAATTTGTGTTTTGCTAAATGGAAACCATTTTTTGTTTTGAAATTTCAAGAAATAAAATCCCAGAAACCAATTGAAGATAGAGCCTAAAATATTTCCAAAACTTGCAAAAAATATTAACAAAAATTTATTATAAATTTCTGATAATAGATAAGTTGCTAATATAGCTTCTGATGAAAAAGGAAGTATTGTTGCAGCTAAAAATGAAACAATAAATAGACTTAAATAAGCAAACATTAACTTGCATTGAATAGAAAGTTATTTTTGGTATTTTTCTTTCCATTGAGAATAGGGCATTCCATAAATATGTTGCCTTGCATCAGGATCTGATATTTCTACTGCTTTTTTTTTAGCTTCTTCTCTGTACCATCTAGACAAACAATTTCTGCAAAATCCAGCTAAATTCATTAAATCAATGTTTTGAACGTCTTTTCTTTCATCCAAATGTTTTATTAATCTTTCAAGTGTAGCTGATTGAATTTCCTTTTTTAAATTATCATCCATAATTTACGTTCCTATTTTTAATTCTAATTCTTAAAGCAAGTAAAACAATTATTATTACCAAATATACTAGTGGTCTAAAAAAAATTGTTTTAGATAACCATATATAATGAAGAGCTCCAAATATTGCTATTACATAAATTAATCTGTGTAACTTTTTCCAATTATTTTTGAGTAACTTCATCATCATTTGAGAAGATGTAATTGCCAATGGAAGCAATAACACCCATGCTGCAAATCCTATAAAAATGTATTTTTTTTTCAGAACATCATCAAGTATTGGCTGTAAATTAAATCTATAATCTATACCTATGTAAGTAAGTAGATGAAGAGATGCATAAAAAAAAACAAACAATCCCAACATTCTTCTAAAACTTATCCAAATATTTAAATTTGTTAGCCTTTTAAGTGGCGTCATACTTAATGTCAGACAGATAAATATTAAAGTCCATTCCCCAGTAAAATGAGTAATTTCTTTTACAGGTTCTGGTCCGAGTTTGTTGAAGTAAATTTTATAAAAAATAAATAAAAATGGAATTGTACTTAAAATAAATACACCTGGTTTAAAATATTTTCTCATTAAAAATATTTTTTTAAATCCATTCCTGTGTATAAATTTGCAACTTCATCTCCGTAACCATTAAACATAAGTGTTTTTACTCTTGGCACCCAAATATCTTTACCAATTATTCTTTCTGTTGCTTGAGACCATCTAGGATGATCTACATTAGGATTAACATTAGAGTAAAATCCATATTCTCGAGGAGATGCCCACATCCATGATGAAGTCGGCATTTTTTCTACAAATTTTATCTTAACAATTGCTTTTGCACTCTTGAAACCATACTTCCAAGGGATAAATATTCTCAAAGGTGCACCGTTTTGATTTGGAAGCTTTTTACCATACAAACCTGTTACAACTGTAGTTAAAGGGTGCATTGCTTCATCAATTCTTAATCCTTCTTTATAAGGCCAGTTCAAAACTGGATATCTTTGACCCTTCATCTGTTCAGGATCATAGACACTTTCAAATTCAACATACTTTGCTTTGCTAGTTGGATTTACTTTTGACAATAATTTACTTAGAGAAAAACCCATCCACGGAATAACCATTGACCATCCTTCTACACATCTTAACCTGTATATTCTTTCTTCGGAGGCAAATGTCTCGGTTATTTCTTCCATAGAAATTTTGATAGGTTTTTCAACTTCCCCTTCAATACTTATTGTCCATGGTGATGTTTTAAAATTTTGTGAATTAACATAAGGATCACTCTTTGAAGTACCGAACTCATAATAATTATTATAAGTTGTTATATCTTTAAAACTTGTAAGTTCATTCCTATCATCAGCTTGAGCTTTACTTGCAAAAGGAATTGTAGCTACTGCTAAAGAACTTGCACCATACCCAAGAGATTTAATAAATGATCTTCTATTTTTATAAATTTTCTCTGGTGTAATTTCTGAGTATTTAATTTTTTTCATGAATAATAGGATTTCCTTTTAACCAATCACTTTGATTATTTGTATAATGTTCTTTTTTCCATATAGGAGACCTTTTTTTAATTTCTTCTATTATATATCTTGATAATACATAAGCCTCATCTCTATGTTTGCATGCAACTGCTATAATAATACTAATTTCACCTAAATTTAAGTAACCTTTAGCATGTTCAATAAAAACACTCTTATTCTTAATATATAGTTTTTCTTCAGCCTCACTATAAATTTCTTCAAAACTTTTTATTACCAAAGCATCATGACTGTCATATGTAATACCTAAAACACTTTTATTATTATTTTGATTACGAACTGTCCCACTAAAAATTAATGAAGCTCCAAAATCATTAGATGCTATAAATTTTTCAGCATCAATTAATGATAATTTTTTAACTTTACTATCTACAATGTCAGTATGAAGCATTAACCTCCTCCAATTGGGGGGATAATACCAATTTTTTCATTATTTGTGATTTTATAATTGTCGCTAACAATATTATTTTTTTCTGAACAAAAAGCTGAAGAGTTAATGATTTTTATATAATTTTCATTTCCATTAAATTTCTGATCTACATATTGAATTATTTTATTTCTTATATCCTTGATTGTTGTCTTTTGACCTAGATCTAGTTCTAATAAATTTTGGTCATTAAAATCTCTTGCAGCACCAAATAACTCAATTTTAACTTTCATAAAGTTTAGAAAAAATCTTTTAAAAAATTTGGAAGTCCATCTGGATTTTTCCACAATCCAGTTTTTCCACCTTCTTTAATTAATAATTTTACATTATCTATTTTTAGATGAGGATTTACGATTTTGGTTAAATCGTAAATTGTAATCAGAGCTGCATTTACTCCCATTATCGCCTCCATTTCCACACCTGTTTTTGCATAAGTAGAAACCACACAGTATACTTCTAGTGAACACTCTTCTTCATTCATTATAATTTTAGTAGCGGTATGATCTATTGGAAGAGGATGACACAATGGTATTAATTCACTTGTTTTTTTAACTCCTAATACTGCCGAAACCTCTGCTAAAGTAATTGGATCACCCTTAGGCATCTCTTTATTTTTAATAAGTTCAAATACTTCTTTACCAACATATATTTTGCCGGAAGCTAAAGCTCTACGGAATGTTTCTTTTTTTTCTGAAACATCAATCATTTTAAATGAATTTTTTTCAAAAATTTCTTTTGCCCAGTTCTTTAAGTCGTTGTTAGTTACAATCTTTAAATTTTTCATTTTATCCACCTGTTGTTGATAGGTTTTTTGTTAATCCTGTTTCTCCTATTTCTAAATAGTGAGACTCTTTTTTATAATTTAATTGTTTCAAAATTAAATCTTTCAGTTCTTCAGTTTGGTCATCTCTTTGCATCAAGTGTCTAATATTTATTCCAGTATTTCCAAATAAACACAATCTTAAATCACCTTTGGCAGTTATTCTTAGTCTATTACAACTCTTGCAAAAATCTTTTGAGTAGGGTGCAATAACACCAAATTTTCCTTTGTATTCAGGATTTATATAATTCTTGGAAGGACCAGCATCTTTACCAAATGTTTGAATTACCCAATTATTATTATTTAAATAATCTGTAAATTTATTTGCAGACACATGATACTGATTAAAATAATCTAAATTGTCTCCCGTTTGCATTAATTCTATATACCTAAAATCAATTTGATTATTTTTTATAAAATTAGCCCAACTTTTAAAATCTTCTTCTCTATCATTTACGCCTTTAAGAAGAACTGCATTAACTTTGATATTTTTAAAATTTAATTTTTGTAATTTTTTTATTCCTTCTAAAATCTCATTTAATCTATCATGTCCTGTAATTTTTCTAAAAGTCTTTGGGTCAAGACTATCAATACTTATATTTATGCCATCAAGACCACTTTTATTTAAATCATCTGCAATTCTATCTAAGTGATATCCATTAGTAGTGATTACAGTTTTTTTAATACCTGAATTTTTTTTAATTATTTTAATGATATCCAAAAAATCTTTTCTAACTGTAGGTTCTCCTCCAGTTAATCTTATTTTAGATATACCTAATTCTGATAGAGCTTTTGCAAGTCTTCCAATTTCTTCTTTAGTGATAAAGGTTCTGTTATCACTTTTATCGATTTTATAACCATTGGGCAAACAGTAACCACATTTAAAATTACATACATCAGATATTGATAATCTTATGTATGGAAACCTTCGCCCAAAACTATCTTTGAGAATATTCATATAATATATCGAGTATTATTTCTTAAATAATCAATGAGTCAAATTTTAAATAATGCTGATATTAAATGATTTAGCCAGGAGTATATGTCCTCTCAGACTCTGGATCTTTAGTTGAGTAAGGTAATTTTAAAACTTCATTCCAAAATTCCTCTGGTATATCTGTTTTAGCCCAAGCAAGATTTTTTTCAATACTCTGTACGCTAGTAACACCACAAATAGTAGATGTTATTCTTTTATCTTTCATTGAAAACTGTAAAGCTGCAGCACCCATTTCAACATTATATTTTTTACAAACTTTTTCTATTTCTCTAGCTGGTGCAAGTTTTTCTTCAGTAGCATCCTGGTAAGTTATTTTTTTAAAATTACTTGGACCTTTTGCCAAAACACCACCTGCGTAAGGGGCAGCGTTGAAAATAGATATATTTTTACTATGAGCATAGCTGTACATTTCATCTGCTTCTCTATTTAACAAAGTATATCTGTTGTGATTTATTATGACATCAAAGTCCCACTTTCTTAAGATAGGAAACATAATATCTATTCTTCCCATAGCTAAACCAACTGCTTTCGCCAAACCTTCTTCTTTAATTTTAAACAATTCATCCAATGCCCCATCTTTTTTAGTTACATCATTTATATCTTTTACGTATTCTGGATCATGAAGAAATAAAACATCTACAGAATCAACGTTTAAAGCTTTCAAACTTTCTTCAATAGACTCCCTTGTTCTTTTTTTATCAAGAATTAAAGTATCCATATTTCTGTCGATTTTAGTTGATAAGACAAAGTTTTCTGGCCACCCACCATTTTCTTTTATTGCTATACCAATTCTTTTTTCACTTTCTCCCATTGCATAATTTCTTGAAGTATCAAGCAAATTTACTGGACCTTGAAAAAATCTTTTTAGCGTTTCTTGAGCTCTTTGTTCTGGCACTTCATAACCATAAGTATCTGGCATACTCCCTAAAGAGGAGGTTCCAAAACTCAATTCAGTGACTTCAACACCAGTATTTTTGATTTTATTTTTTTTCATAAATTATGTTTTGAGTTTATAAAACTTTTTTGCATTATTATAAAAGATGTTTTGTTTTTCATCTACACTTAAATCTTTAAGTAAATTTGTTGCTGCATTGTACCATCCTAAATAATTTGTTCTTAAGTTACAGACAGGCCAATCAGATCCCCACAAAATTTTTTTATCAGTAAATAGATTTAATATCTCATCTACATATGGCTTTAGATCTTGCTCAGTCCAATTTTCGCATGCTTCTGTGACCATTCCAGAAAATTTACAATATACATTTTCTAGTTTAGATAATTTGTTCATACCTTTTTGCCAATAAATAAATTCTTCTTGTTTATTATTACAGATTTTTGGTTTCATTAAATGATCTATCATAAATCTTAGAGAAGGATATTTTGTTGCAATTTTGTAAAAATTTTCTAGGTGCACTGGAAATCCTAGTGCATCAAAGCTTAATTCTAAATTAATTATATTTTTAAAAAAAGTATCAAAATTTTTATTTAAAACCCAATTTTCATCTGGAATATCTTGTATCATAGGTCTTACACCAAGAAATTTAGGATGTTTTGAGAAAATTTTTAATTGTTCTAATTGATTTTGGTCTTCAAAATTTACCCAACCAATAACTCCACAAACTAAATCAGAACCTTCAGCAATATTTAACATATATTCAGTTTCTGCATTAGTTGCTGCAGCTTGAACTAAAACAGTTTTGTATAAATCTATTGACTCAGAAACTTGAATTAAATCTTTAACTTCATATTTTCGATTTAATATTAGATTGTCTTTTGGCATCCAATGATAATCACCCCTTGAAGGATCCCAAAAATGTTGATGTGAATCAATAACTTTCATTAGTTATTATAAATTAGGTTCACTCTCCCAAAATGCTTTCATCTAAAATTTTAGTATCATATGCTGAATAAGAATGCCATCCTGCAACTGTTTGATCAAAATCAACAATACTTCCAGTCATAATACACGACTCATCTGAGCACAAGAAAGCTAAGATCTTAGCAACATCCAAAGGTTTGTTTAATCTTTTAAATGGAACTTTGGCTTCAGCTTTTTTTAACCAGTCATCATCTGCATTATGAAATTTTTTTTGAATTACTGTTTCTGCTGGTGTATCTGTCCAACCTAAATTTACACCATTCACTCTTATTTGGTGCCCAGATACTGAATTTGCAACATTTTTAATCATTATAGCTAATGCTGCTTTAGATGAGCTGTAAGCAGTTAAGAAGGGCATACCACTATATCCAGCCATTGATAAAATATGAGCAATAGTTCCTTTTTTTTTATCTCTAATCATTATTTTTATAACGTCTTGCATCATAAAAAGTGGAGCTTTCACATTTACATTAAAATTTTTGTCATAATTTTCTTCTGTTGTACTTAAAATTGTTCCTCTCTCAGTAAAAGCAGCAACATTAATAAAACTATCTACAGTATTGAATTTTTTATCAGTCTCAGAAATTATTTTTTTACAATCTGCAAGTTTCTCTAAATCTGCTTGAACGTATAAGCATTCCGCGCCTATACTTTCTATTTCAGATTTTACTTTATTTCCTTTATCACTATTTCTACCACAGATAGTTACTCCTTTAGCACCTCTACTTACAAGCAATTTTGCTGTCTCAGCTCCACTACCTTGAGTACTTCCTGTTACAATTATTATTTTATCTTTAAACTGGTTAGCTTGATCAGATATATATTTATTAGTCATAAAATTTTAATTTGCACAGATAACTAAGCCCAATATAAAATTGGGCTTAGAAAGTTTTTAGAAGAATAATGATTTTATCCTGCAATACAAGATCCAATGTTTGGTTTCATACAAACATCAAGACCTGTATAGATTGCTTTTAGTGATGGGTTGTCAAATTTTAATGCTTTACCATCTACTATGTCTTTAAGAACATGCATAGCTTTGTAGCCCATCATATATGGCTGTTGACCTACTTGACCATGAGTTCTTCCAGCATCTAAATCTTCCATTTGCATAGGAAGAGTATCTGCAATTACTACTGCAGTTTTCATAGAACTAATTCTATCTGCATGCTTTTCAGTAACTCTTCTAAAAGCTTTAGATACGAATTGAGGAAAACCTCCAGTTGGTACAAATGCAGTTAGGTTTGGATGTTTCGCAAAGATATCTTCCATCTGCTGTACAGAAAGAGGGAAATCGTCATTCGTGTACAAAGGACATCCGCTAGCTTCAGTCCATCCATTTTCACCTTTAAGAGCCGCACTAGGATAAGTTCCTGAATCTGCTCTTCCAGCAATAGTATCTCTTATACCTGACATTCTTTCATTGTGGTTTGCAGCTGCAGCACCACCAGACTGTATACAAATTTCACCACCGTTAGGTTTTAACATCATAACGATTTGTGCAAGGTATACACCAATGTCATAGTTTTTTGTTCCAACATAAGCTGCTCTTAAACCAGCATCTTTATTTAAAAGATCTGAGTCCCAAGTAATGATTGGAATATCTGTTCCTTTAACAGCTTTAGCCATTGCAGCTGCGTTAGAAGATGCAACAGCAATTCCATCAACACCTTTAGCTATTAAATCTTGAACAATTTGAACTTGTTCTTGCTCAGTATGCTCTCCAGGTCCAATGTATAAACACTCTATCCCACCAATTTCTTTCTCAGCAACTTTACAACCA
>CACFZQ010000029.1:0-2500 GCA_902570835.1 uncultured Pelagibacteraceae bacterium
TTTTGAATTAAATCTAACTGACTTTTTGATGGTAAACAGTCTGAGTCAAGAAAAAATAGGTATTCATTTTTGGCTTTTTCAGATGCAAAATTTCTATTCTTTGCTGCATTCGCATTTTTGTTATAAAAATATTTCACATTCTTAAAATTATTGAAATCTAAATTACTTTCACCAACTACAATTATTTCTTGAAATAATTGATCTACTTTAATTAAAATTTTTTCAAGATAATTACAATTCCGTGATGGTATAATTAAGGAAATTTTATTTATATGCATATTTTACTCTTAATGATGCTTTAAATAATTAACAAACTATATAAAAATTTAAAATATATTATTTAATTTTATACAACTTCTTGTCTATTTATTCCAGCAAACCTTATTTTACTTGTATTGTTTTTATTAGATCTATGAATAATGTTTTCATGAAATATACAGACATCTCCTATGTTCATTATCAAATATTTTTCTTTAAAAAATTTTTTCATTTGCTTAATATCTTTAGGCACATAGCTATAAACACCTTTTCTAAAATTTCTATTGTAGGTATATTCAGATATTTCTCCCAAAGTATGACTTCCTTCAAGAACACTCATAGTACCATTTGACTTGTCACATTTATCAAAAAAAGGAAATTGGTAATGGAAAGTTTTTTTTTTGATTTTTGAATAATATGTTTTTTCTTGATGCCAGTCATATCCCGTTCTTTTTGAATTTTTAATTCCAATAGCATAAGCACAGGTTAACGTTTTACATTTTAAATTAAAAAAGTTTCTAGACAATTTCTCAAGTTTTTTTGATATTTTTAAAAAAGACTTTGAATTACATGCATCCTTAAATGCAAGATACATAATATCCCAATCTTTATTTTTTTCATATTTAGATAGTATTTTGTGAATATTATCAAATGTTACATTTTCTTTAAAAATTTTTTTGTAACTTTTTAACAGTTGCTTTTTACATTCTAAAAGATCTTTTTTATTTAAAGCATTTTTTAAAATTACATAACCTTTTGAATAATATTGATATTGTAAATTTATATTCATATACTTAAACCTTCATACCTACAAAATAATTCATTCCTTTGCCATTGTATCCTTTAAATAGTCTATGGTTTTTATTAATTGCAATTTTAAGTTGTTTAATTTTAATTTTCTTGTTTTTATTTTTTAGAATTTTAAATATTTTTTTTAATTCATTGATAAATTGAATTGAATTTTTCATGTTTATAATATCAATTTTCTCAAGTTTCTGAGTTTCAGCTTTAAGGTTATTTAGGTGTTTGTCTAAATTTATTTTTTTAAATTCAGCAATTGACTGATCATTTAACTCATGAGTAATTTTACTCTGAATATTAAATATTCTGTTCAAAATTCCAAAATTTTTATTTAATGATTTTTCTGTATTTCCTCGATAAGAAAAATTTACCATTGAGTTAAATATAAATTCTTTCTCTTCAAACTTTCTTTTTTTAATCAATCTAAAATAAGATTTATTATATCCGTGAACTTTTTTAAGATCAAAAATGTCTTCATCTGCACTATAAAGGTAAAGATTATTTTTTTTAAAAAGTTCTGTTATCTCTTTAAATGATAGTGTTTCTATTTTTGGATTTATATATGTGTCATAAATTATTTCTTTAATAGACCTCCCACCGTACTTTTTTCCTCTATAAAGATTTTCTTTGAATAATTCCTTTGATAAAGAAGTAATTTCATTTAAATCTGACGATAGACTATATAGAATATATCTTTGTAAATTTCTTTGAAAAAAACCATTTGTTTCGCCTAAACCCAAAATAAAAAAACCTCCTTTTTTTAAAAATTTAATTGCAAGATTAATATTTTTTACTACATCTGAAGTATGATGCGCCACACCATTTGAAATTACAAAATCAAATTTTTTTTTTGTTTTAAATTTAAATAAATCTTTATTAATTATTTTAAATTTATTTTTAGCATATTTTTTAAATAGATTTTGTGCCTTTTGAAATGATCTTTTATCATACTCAACTAAAGTACAATTAGCCCCTTTCCAATCATAATTGATAGTATTTTGTCCAGTCCCACAACCTAAATCAAGAAGCTCGCTGTTATTAAATATTCTTGGTGGTAATTTAAGCTTTTCAATTAAAAAGTTTTTTTTATTTTCAAATATTAGTTCAATGTTTTTTTTATTTAATATCTTAAAGTAAGTTGAAGGGTTTTGCTCACTATAAACTTTATTTACACCATTCAAAATTTTTTTAGAGGAATTCATTGTATCGGTTTATATTTTTGTATTATAAAAATAAAGAATTATTTATTTTTTCATTCCCTCAATTACATAACAACATTTATTGATTTTTAAAGTTTTGACTTGATATTTGTAGAACTTTGATGAAGCTTCAAATATATCACCAATGTAATTAAAATTTTCAAGTTCATGAGCACTTTTATTTAAGAGATCTTTTATTAAATTTTTTAAGTTTTCTAAAATATCATATTTTAAACTTATTG
>CACFZQ010000029.1:7500-8955 GCA_902570835.1 uncultured Pelagibacteraceae bacterium
TTCATTTGAGTTTTAACCTTGCGGTCGTACTCCCCAGGCGGTGTGTTTATCGCTTTCGCTGCGACACTGAAAATAAATTTCCAACGTCTAACACACATCGTTTACGGCATGGACTACGAGGGTATCTAATCCTCTTCGCTACCCATGCTTTCGTTCCTCAGTGTCAGTAATGATCCAGAAAGCTGCCTTCGCAATTGGTATTCTTTCTAATATCTACGAATTTCACCTCTACACTAGAAATTCTGCTTTCCTCTATCATACTCTAGCTGAAAAGTTTTAATGGCAGTTCCAGAGTTAAGCTCTGGGATTTCACCACTAACTTTTTCAACCACCTACGAACTCTTTAAGCCCAGTAATTCCGAACTACGCTAGGTCCCTTCGTATTACCGCGGCTGCTGGCACGAAGTTAGCCGGACCTTCTTATTCGGGTACAGTCATTTTCTTCCCCGACGAAAGAGCTTTACAACCCAAGGGCCTTCTTCACTCACGCGGCATCGCTGCATCAGAGTTTCCTCCATTGTGCAAGATTCCCCACTGCTGCCTCCCGTAGGAGTTTGGGCCGTGTCTCAGTCCCAATGTGGCTGATCATCCTCTCAAATCAGCTATTGATCACAGTCTTGGTAGGCCATTACCCCACCAACAAACTAATCAAGTGCAGGCTCATCCAATGGTGCATAAAGCTTTCTCCGTAAAGACTTATCCGGTATTAGCACAAGTTTCCTCGTGTTATTCCAGGCCAAAGGGTAGATACCCACATGTTACTCACCCGTCTGCCACTAAGTATTGCTACTTCGTTCGACTTGCATGTGTTAGGCGTGCCGCCAGCGTACGTTCTGAGCCATGATCAAACTCTCAAGTTTAAAAACGGCGCACACTAGCTTCCATATAAATTCTAAGAATAAAATTTATATGTGATTGAAGTGTGTACGACAAATTTTTGGTAACCTTAACCGTCCACACTTCTCTTCTTAAATTTTAACTTTTAAAATAGCTAATTGAGCAAAAAAAGGCTCAATGATCCTCACTAATTTATTGTATTAACAATAATTTCACTGAGAAAGTTCAGTGCTTATAGGCTAAAAATAATGGAAATCAAGCATTTAAGAATAAATTTTTAAATAAAAACACCGCATTTTAAGGGCTTTTTTTTGATTTTTACCACTCTCTAAACTAATAATTGTGTTCACTTAAATATAAAATGTTTAAAATTCTATTAAGTAAAATTAAAAAAAACTTTGAAATTTTTGGCTTAGTTTTATTGATTACTGTTACAGCTATCTCCACTAGTTATTTTAATTCAACAAAAAAAGAAAATTTAGAAATCTATGATAATTTTATTGATAACATCTATTTTAAAAAAACACTTACACACATAGTTGCGAACCTTGAACCAAAATACAAAAAAATAAAACATAAAATAAGATCTGGCGAAACATTTGATAAAATTTTAGAGGA
>CACFZQ010000030.1:0-8297 GCA_902570835.1 uncultured Pelagibacteraceae bacterium
AAGCTAATCAAAATTTTAAAGCATTAATTAAAGGATATGAATCTGAAACAGTAATTAATCGTAGTGGTAAATGGGCAGTTCATCTTACTACAAGAAAATTTAATGAAAAAGATTGCAAAATTCCTGACAATAAAAATAGTTTTGAACCTTCGAAATTTTCTACAAATAAAACTTTATTTATATATTGTTCTGATAACTTGGGCTTAATTGAGAATTAATTATTTATTGAATTTAATTTTTGGAATAATTGTAAAAATTTTTGGATTTATTTCACCAATTTTTTTTATTGAAGATTCAACTTCTTTATTAATATTCCATACAAATACTAAAACGTAATCAGGATCATATTTTTTTAAAAAATTAAAACCTTTTATTTTTATATTTGTATTGGGAATATATTTATTTATTTTAGTTTGAGATTTGTCTATTATATATGGCATCTCATCATTATTTATATTCATATATTTAATCATAGTTACCGCTTTTGCTGCTGCACCATAGCCAATTAATTTTAAATTATTTTTTTTTATTTTTTTTAAAAAAATATGAAGTTTACTCTTTAAATTTTTTGCCTTTGCATCAAGTTTTTTTAAGTTTTGAAAAGAATTAAGTTTTAATTTTTTTTCCTTTTTCTTGATTAAGATCAATCTATTACTTTTTTTAAATTTCATATTATTTCTTTTTTTAACATAAAGTCTAATACTACCTCCATGAGTAGATATTTTTTCATAATCATAAGCCTCTAGATCATTTTGATTTAAAATTTTTTCAATAGTGTTAATACTATGATAAAAATAATGTTCGTGATAAATTGTATCAATAAGATTTTTTCTTATTAGATTATCTAAATAAGGGAATTCACAGATAAAAACATTTTCTGAAATAATGTTTCTAACACCTTTTAAAAAAGAGTTAATATTTGGCACGTGTGCAATAACATTGTTAGCTAAAATTAATTTTGGTTTATATTTTTTTAATTTTTTTGAAAATTCATAATTAAAGTAATTTTGAAATGTATTTATCCCTTTTGATTTTGAAATTTTGTAGGGTATGCTTGCAGGCTCTATACCTAAAGTATTAATTTTTTTTTTGTCAAAAAATTCCAAATAAGTACCATCATTAGACGCAATTTCCATAATCAAATCATTGGATTTTAAATTAAATCTTTTAATGAGTTTAATAGTAGAATTAAAACAATGGTCTTTCCAAGTTTTGGAAACAGAACTTAAATATGGATAATTGTTGGAAAAAATTTTTTTTTCATTAACAATTTCTTTTTGTTGAACTAACTTGCATTTTTTACAAAAAACTATTGATAAATTATATTCTGCAGTTTTTTTATTTTCTTTTAGAAGTAGATTGGAAATTGGAGATTTTCCTAAATCTAAGATGCTTTTTAAATCTTTTGACTTACAATTTAAACAATTCATCAAATTTTTTAGAATTCTGATCTTTTTTAGAAATTATTTTTTTTTTAATTGGCCAAATAATTTTAAGTTTTTTATCTAACGGGTTTATACCAATTTCATGGTCTTTACTATAATAATTGGTATGGAAATATAATAATATTACATTATCTGTTAAAGTTTGAAAACCATGAGCAAAATTTTTTGGAATATAAAGTATTTCTATCTTTTTATCAGATAACCTTTTTTTATTAATTTTAATTTTTTTTTTTATGTTAAAATAATAATCAAGAATTTCACCTTTAATACATACTACATACTTATCTTCCTTAAATTTTCCAGTTTGTAGATGAAATCCTTTAACAGTCCCACATTTTTTTACTTTTACTAAATTAATTTGTTTTATATTAATATTTGTCCTGTTTAAAAATAGTTTTCTACAAAAAATTCGTGTAAGTGAACCTCTATTGTCATTAAATTGATAAGGAATTATTGTTTTTGCTAAATTTTTACTCATAGTTATATAATTTCAAAAATTCATTAAAATTTTTCTTTGATATATCATAAAAATTTTTACTTCTGTTAGTATCAAGATACCAGGAATAAGTTAACCTCAAAACAGTTTCTAAACTTAAAGTTTTATTTCTTATTTTAAAAATTTTTTTAATTTTTCTAATATCAAGATTTAATTCTCTTGATTCATAATATTTCGTATTTTTATTAATTTTAATTTTTGGTAAAGAAATAATTCTTTTTGAAATATTTATTACATCCTCTACTTTAAAAGAACTTAGATTAAAACTAGAAACATTGTATGCGCCGTTATATAGATTTTTTTTAAATATCTTTTCTGCAATTAAAATGTAAATTATTAAACATTCAAATACATGTTGCCAGGGTCTAGTATGTTTGGGATTTCTTATAACTAATGTTTTTTTTTTATTTTTTGATTTGATTATGTCTGGGATTAATCTATTTTTATTCCAATCACCACCACCAATCACATTTCCTGCCCTCACAATTACAGATCCAATTTTTTTTCTATTAAAAAATTTATTGTACATTGATATTAACTCTTCACAACATACCTTACTAGAACTATAAGGATCATTGCCTCCCAGCTCATCTTCTTCTTTAAAAAGAACTTTTTTGTTTAAGTTCCTGTAAACTTTATCTGTAGTTGCAAAAATAGAAGTACCTAATTTATTTAAATTTTTTGTACTTTCTAGAACATTTAATGTTGTTACGAAATTTTCAAAATAAGTTTTGTAGGGATTTTTATAACTTTCTATAACTAAAGACTGGGCAGCAAAATGGAAAAGTACATCGGGATTAATTTTTTTAATAATTTTATCTGTTCTTTTTTTATCTGTAAGATTAAAATAATGATTTTCTTCAAAAATTTGGTTTAATTTAGAATCTTTAAACAGGGACTTTTTTTCAGGCTTTAAACTGATTCCATACAATCTTGCCTTATAATTATTAAGTATAATTGAAAGCCAAGAACCTTTAAAACCTGTATGCCCTGTAATTAAGACTTTTTTATTTTTCCAAAATTTTTTTGTTATTTCCATATCTTCCAGGGTGCTTTTTTACTGTCCCAAAGATTTTTTAACTTTTTATAATCTCTCAATGTATCTAAAGGCTGCCAAAAATCCGTATGTTTATATGCTACAACTTGTTTATTTTTTGAAATATTTGGCAAAATATCAGTTTCAAAAACTGGATTTTTTTTAACAAAATATTTAAATATATTTTTAGAACAAACAAAAAACCCGCCACTAATATAACTATTATCTCCTTCTGGTTTTTCTACAAACGATTTTACAAGATTTTTTGAATTGATACTTAAACTTCCAAACCTACCTGGAGGTTTTACAGCTGTTACAGATATTAATTTTTTTTTGGCTAAATGATTAAGATATAATTTATTTAAATTAATATTAGATAATCCATCTGAATACGTAAGTAAAAAATCTTTTTCTTTGTCAATTTTATAAATTATTTGTTGTGCTTTTTTTATTCTTCCACCAGTGTTTGTTTCTTCTCCTGTATCTAATATAGTAACGTCCCAATTCTCTTTTAAATTGTTATGTTTTTGCAAAATGTTAATATTATTGTCATATAAATTAATCGAGAAACTAGATCTGTAGTAATGATAATTTAAAAAAAACTCTTTAATTACCTCTGACTTATATCCAGCTAGTATAATAAACTTATTTACTTTAAACTGTGAATAATATTTCATGATATGCCATATCATCGGCATATTGCCAATTTTAATCATAGGTTTTGGTTTGTTATACGTTTCCTCAGATATTCTTGATCCAAGTCCTCCAGCTAATAAAACTAATGTCTTGTTGTGTAACATTTACTTTAACCTCTTAGTGAATTTATTTTTAATGCTTGATCCCAATTTTTCATAATTTTATTATTACTAAAATTTCTTAAACTATAATTATATCCTTTTTTAGCATTTATTATTCTTAAATGTTTATTTTGTATAAATCTTTTACATAATTTGTAAAAGTTATCATCATTCTTTGCATAATGATTTAATCCAGCTTTATTCATGGTTCTCTTATAAGCTGATGTTTCTGATGTAATTACTGGCATTTTAAGTTTCCAAAGATGAAGTAATTTATTCTCTGGTTTTCCAGCAACTAATTTATCATTTAAATTTATTGGTATTACAACAAAATCTGTGTTGATAATTTCTTTAAAATAAGTGTCAATTTTCCACTCGACTTGTCTAAATTGTATTTCATCTCCTAATATTTTTTCTAAATATTTTTTTGTATCTATTTTTATGATTGATCTTAAAAATTTATAATAATAACTGTCAGTAATTATAATTAGCTCTATATTAAACTCTTTACTCAATTTTAATAAGGAGGGTTTAATTTCTTTTAACTGAACTATATTTTCCGGTAAACCTTCCCATGAAATTTTAATTTTTTTTTTAATATTATAATTTTGTTTTTGTTCTTTAAAATATTTATCATTAAAGTCTAATATTGGAAAAACTTTATTATTAAATTTTGAAATTATTTTTTTTTGTTCATCTGTAGCACAAATAACCATATCAGCTTTTTTGCAATTATTAATTAAAGTTTCACGGAAATTTATCTGTAATTTTGAATGACTTCCAAATACATATTTTCCCAAACCTCTTAATATGTTTTTAAAATCAAAAATTGGAATAGATAAATAAGAGTCAACAAAATCAAATATATAAAATTTATCTCTATAGAAATTAATTGAAGATAAATCTGAATATTGATTAAAGTAAATTAAATTTGAATTTTTTTCATGCTTACTAATATTGTAATTCAATTGTTTTTTATTAAGATAATAGATTATTCTTCGTCTATTTCCTGGTTCAAAAATATTTCTGTTGGGTAGATTTAAGTTAATTTTTGCCTTTTTTATATTTTCAAACAACAAAACTGGCTTTGTGGAAAAATAAATTTTTTGATATAATTTTTTTATTTTTTCAATATTAAAATTTTTAATAATTTTTTCTCTCATACTCTTTTTAAGAACGTTTAATTTTTTTTTTTTTAATTTTGAAATATTAAATATTTTATTAGCAGCAATTTTGTAGTTTCTTTCGTTGATCAAAAAATATTTATTTTTAAGTATTTTTTTTGAATCTCCAGCATCTGTTCCAAAAGTTATCACTGAAGACGCCATACTTTCTGCAATTGCGTTTGAAAAACCCTCAGTTTTTGAAGTATGAATATAAAAATCTAGAATATTATAATATTTGTTTATATTTTTTTGTTCTCCCAATAAGTAAAATCTTTCTCGTAAATTATTTTTTTTTAATTTTTCTAAAAGCTCAGTGTTTAAGTTATTCATTGAATCGCCAATAAGAACAAACTTAAAATTTTTATTTTTTAATGATAAATATTTGGAAATTTTTATAAACAATTCATAGTTTTTTAATTTTATGTATCTTCCAACAGAACCTATTAATATATCCTCTTTTTTAATTTTCAGCTTATTTCTAAGAATTTCTTTAATTTTTCGATTTTCTCTATAGAAATCTAGATTTATACCATTTGGTATAACCTTTATCTTTTCTCTACAATAACCTTTTTTAATAAAATAGTTTTTTCCAGAAACTGAGTTACTTATAATTTTTTGAGGTATATTGTAAGAAAGTAAAGATAAGATTTTAATAAGCACTTTACCTCTTAAAGACAAATATTCGTCTAAATTTGAATGCCTTATACTCCACACAATATTTTTTTTTCCTGCAAAAAATGAAACTAGACCACCTATTAAATCTGATGGTGCTAGCCAAGTCTGAACAACGTTTGGATTAATTTCATTAATTAAACTGTAGAGTTTTTTAAGTTTAAAAAAAAAAAGAAAATTAAATCCTAAATTTAAATTAATAACTTTAATTTTTTTTTTAATTAGAGCAGAGTCCATTTCTTGTTTTTTACCAAGAGTAATAATTATATGTTGATGATTTTTTAAGGACGAGGAGAGTCTGTTTAGCATAGTCTCGGCACCACCTCTTCCAAGATCAGTTATGATATGAAGAATTTTCATTTCTTAACTTTGTAATAAGATTTATACCAATCTACAAAATTTGATATACCTTTTTGAATATTTATTTCTTTATAACCAAATAAATATTTATTTATTTTCTTGAGGCTTGCTTTGGTAGAAATTATATCTCCAGGCTGAAGTTTCAAAAATTTTACTTTAGCTTTTTTGTTAATTTTTTTTTCAATGATTTTTATAAAATCCATCAATTTAATACTTTCAGATCCTCCTATATTATAAATTTCATATTTTTTTTTGTTTTTATCTTTAATCAATTTTTCTATAGCAAAAGCTATAGCATCCACATAGGTAAAACCTCGGATATGGTTTCCGTAATTAAACACTTCAATGTACTTATTTTCTAAAATATTTTTTGTAAATTTAAATAGAGCCATGTCAGGTCTACCCCAGGGACCATAAACTGTAAAAAATCTTAACATTGAAACTTTTAGATCAAACATTGCACTATAACTATGTGCCATCACCTCATTAGATTTTTTTGTAGCTGCATAGTATTGAATAGGTGAATCGGTATCTAAATCTTCACTTAAAAATAAATCTTTCTTGTTTCCATAAACACTACTTGTGCTTGCCGCCAATAAATGTTTAACTTTATATCTTCTACACATTTCAAGAATATTTGAAAATCCAATTAAATTTGACTTTGTATAATCATCTGGGTTATCTATTGAATACCTTACGCCAGCTTGAGCAGCCAAATTAATAACAATATCAATTTTTTTTTTCTTAAAAATTTTCTCTAATTTATTTTTATTAGAAATATCAACTTTAAAGAAAATAAATTTTTTACTTTTTTTTAACTCTTTAAGTCTATCTCTTTTTAATTTTGTGCTATAATAATTATTTATATTATCAACTCCAACAACAGTATTTTTTTTTGATAACAGTTTGCACAAATGAAATCCTATAAAGCCAGCAGATCCTGTAACTAGTATTTTCATTAAAAATTTAAATAACTTATATTATATTTTTTAAGTACATTTTTGTTTTTTAATTTAAATACATTTTTAAAATCATAAATAATACCATTACTGTTTAATAGATTGAATATAAAATTATTTTTTAATTTTAATATATATTTGTGTTTCACTAAAATTAGAACCATATCGAATTTGTTATTTTTTAATTTATCAAAATTAATAAAATTTTTGTTTATACTTAATTTTTTTATTACTGACTTATCTGACAATTCATCATTAATTGCAACATTGTAGCCAGACTTAATTAGCTTTTGTGCTAATTCCAAATTTTTACTATTTCTCAAATCGGGACAATCCTCTTTAAAAGTCAAACCAAAAATTAGTAATTTTTTCTTCTTATTAATTTTTTTTTTTACTCTTGCTATTAATTTATCAACCATAAACTCATTAATATTCCTTGCTGACAAAATTACTTTAGGTTTTATACTGGTTGATTTTGCAACATAGGCCAAGTAATAGGGATCTATACCAATACAATGACCACCCACTAAACCTGGTTCAAACTTTAAAAAATTCCATTTTGTTTGAGCAGCTTTCAAAACTTCTCTAGCATCTAAATTTAAATCTTTCAGTATTAGACTAAATTCATTAATTAATCCTATGTTTACATCACGCTGAGTATTTTCAATAACTTTTGAAGCTTCAGCAACTTTGATATTTGATACAGGGTGTATTTTCTTAATTATTGATTTATATAACTTTTCAATTCTTAATAATGATAGCTTGTTGTCTGCTGAGACAATTTTATCTATATTTTTTAATGTATTTAATTTGTCTCCAGGATTTACTCTTTCGGGTGAATAGCCAATATTAAAATCTTTCTTCCATATTAAATTAGTATTTTCTTTTAATATTTCTAAACAAATATCCTCAGTAACTCCTGGATAAACAGTGGATTCAAATATCACTACAGAATTTTTTGTTATATTTTTTCCAATAGTTTTTGTAGCTTTTTTCAACAAGGATAGGTCAGGTTTATTTTTATTATTTACTGGTGTTGGTATGCAAACAATAATAAATTCCGATTGTTTAATTATACTAGGATCAGTGGTACAGTATATATTTTTTAAATCGTTTTTTTTATATTGATTTGTCTCATCAAAACCCTTTTTAAGATTATCAATTTTTATAATTGAGCTATCAAATCCACATACATTAAATTTTTTAGATAACTCCACTAATAAAGGTATCCCCACATATCCTAAACCAACTACACAAACTTTGTAATTTTTTTTCATTTAATTAAGTCTTTTAAAATTACTTTGACTTATTTTTGTATTTAAAAAAACATCTACATTTAATTTGTTTGTTTCAAATAAATTTATTT
>CACFZQ010000031.1:0-6371 GCA_902570835.1 uncultured Pelagibacteraceae bacterium
CATTATGTGTTCCATTATTTATATGAAACAGGTGCTAGTTGGAACAGAGTTAATTTCAGTAATGCTGAAGTAGATGCAGCTATTAGAGTTATGGAAGGTGAAGTTGACTTAGAAAAAAGAAATACAGCAATTGCTAAAGCTTGGAAAATCGTAAAAGATGATATTTCTTATCTTCCTTTACATCACCAAGTAATTTCTTGGGCATCTAAGAGTAATGTTAGTGTTCCAATAAGACCAAATAATGAACCATTATTTAGAACTGCAGTATTTGGCGATAAATAAATAAAAATTATTACAAGTCCTCTAAATTATTAGAGGGCTTGTAAATTTTAATTCCTCTAAAATTGATAAAATATTTTTTTAAAAGATTGTTTCAATCAGCTTTGGTAATGCTTGTTGTTGCCTTTGTCTCATTTTCTTTATTTAATTTCGTAGGAGATCCAATAAACAATATGGTTGGAGAAGAAACTTCAGACGAAGAAAGAGCTGAATTAAGAGAAACATTGGGACTAATGGACCCAATTCACATACAATTTTCAAGGTTTGTGGTTAATGCATCCAAGGGAGAGTTTGGTATTTCTTATCAATTAAGAAGACCTGTATCTGAACTGATAGTAGAAAGATTACCGGCTACAATTGAACTTGTTGTAATTTCAGCTTTAATAGCTTTAGTATCAGGTACTCTCTTAGGAGTTTATACAGGAATAAATAGAAAAGGTTTCTTGAGTGATTTTGTTTTAGCAGTATCTTTGCTAGGAGTGTCGCTCCCAACATTTGTTATTGGGATATTATTTATCTACTTGTTTGCTGTAATTTTAGGAGTACTACCTTCATTTGGTAGGGGAGAGGTGGTTGATCTAGGATTTTGGACAACAGGTTTTTTGACAATTTCAGGTCTTAAAGCGATCATTCTTCCCTCAGTTACGTTAAGCCTTTTTCAAATGACTTATATTATTAGATTAGTACGAGCTGAGATGATGGAAATTTTACAAACCGATTATATAAAATTTGCTAGAGCACGTGGAATTAGTGAAGATAGTATTAAATACAAACATGCACTAAAAAATGGTTTGATACCTGTTATTACTATTGCGGGGATTAACATCGGAACTTTGATTGCTTTTTCAATTATAACAGAAACAGTTTTTCAATGGCCTGGGATGGGTTTCTTGTTTATTCAAGCTGTTCAGTTTGTAGATATACCAATAATGTCAGCTTATTTAGTTTTCATTGCATTTGTTTTTGTGATGATAAATTTTATAGTTGATATTCTCTATTATTTTATTGATCCAAGGATTAGAGTTAAAGGTGATACAGCAAGTGGATAATAATTTAAATTTAACAAGATGGGAAAGAATTAAGGATAGTGATGTCTATCATAGCTTCATAAAATCCCCTACAGCAATTATATCTTCAGCAATTTTATTTATTATTTTTTTCTGTTCTTTTTTTATTGAATTTTTAACACCCTATACACCTTTTGACCCATCATCTTTATCTTTGATGGATGCATTTACACCTCCGTCTTGGACAGAGGATGGTATAGCACAATTTATTCTAGGAACAGATGGTCAAGGAAGAGATATGTTATCAACCATATTATATGGATGTAGAATATCTCTCATTGTTGGTTTTGCCGCAATTATATTTAGTCTAGTTCTTGGCGTTGGTTTAGGATTAACAGCTGGATATTTTGGTGGCAAATATGAAATGGTGGTAATGAGACTTACAGATGTTCAGTTGACTGTACCAAGTATATTGATGGCACTCTTGGTTGATGGAATAGCAAGAGGATTAATTTCAAGAGAAATGCATGATGAAATGGCGATCTATGTTTTGATTTTTGCTATTGGAATTTCTGAATGGCCACAGTTTGCAAGAGTATCACGAGCGGCAACTTTGGTAGAAAAAAATAAAGACTATGTGTCTGCATCAACAATAATTGGTGTTTCAAACCTAGTAATTATGTTTAAACATATTCTACCAAATATCATGAGACCTGTTTTGGTCATCGGCACAATTGGTTTAGCTCTTGCCATTTTAGCAGAGTCAACTTTAAGTTTTTTAGGTGTAGGAGTTCCTCCAACCACTCCTTCTCTAGGAACTTTAATAAGATTAGGTAATGATTTTTTATTTTCTGGAGAGTGGTGGATTACGTTTTTCCCAGCAATTTTTTTAGTGATTTTAGCTTTTTCAATTAATTTATTAGGAGACTGGATGAGGGATACTTTAAATCCAAAATTAAAAAAATGAGTTTTTTGAAAATAAATAATTTAAGTGTTGATTATAAAATGCGTAAAGAGACTGTTTACGCAGCCAAAAACGTTAATATTGAAGTAAATAAAGGTGAAATTTTAGGATTAGTTGGAGAATCTGGTTCTGGAAAAAGCACTGTTGGAAACGCTATAATTAATTTAATTGATGAGCCAGGAAAAGTATCGAGTGGCTCTGTAATTTTGGGAGACTTAAATATTCATGAAAACTCAGAGAGTATAATTAAATATAGAGGTAATAAAATTGGATTAATATTTCAAGATCCACAAACTTCTTTAAATCCAATATTAACAGTCGGTGAACAATTAATTGAAACTATACAGACTCATCTAAATTTAAACAAAGAGGGAGCAAAAAATAAATCTATTAATTTATTAAAAGAAGTTGGAATTAAGGATGCTGAAAAAAGATTTAATAACTATCCTCATCAGTTTTCAGGAGGAATGAGACAAAGAGTGGTTATTTCTTTAGCCTTATGCTGTGAACCAGAATTACTAATAGCCGATGAACCCACTACTGCTTTAGATGTTTCTATTCAATCACAGATTTTAGACTTAATTAAAAAACTCACAAAAGAAAGAAACTTAGCTGTGATTTTAATCACTCATGATATGGGTGTTATTGCTGAAACAGCCAATCGTGTAGCTGTGATGAAAAGTGGAAATTTAGTCGAAATTGGTGAAACAAAAAAAATATTAACAACTCCTCAACAAAGTTATACTAAAAGTCTTGTAAGTTCAGTTCCGCCTACAAACAAGAAAATTTCAAGATTTGTAATATTAGAAAAAGAAAACAAAAATAAAGAAAATAATATCAAAATATTGAATAGATGGACTAAAAAAGAAATTATTAACCAAGATTTGGTACAAGTTAAAAATCTTAATAAAAGTTTTGATGACAATTTTTTTACAGAAAATTCTAAAAATTCTGTATTAGCTGTAAATAATGTCTCATTTGAAATAAAAGAGGGTGAATCATTTGGACTAGTCGGTGAGAGCGGTAGTGGAAAATCAACTATTGCAAAATTGATTGTAAATTTATTTAAACCTTCTTCAGGAGATATATTTTTTGACAGCACTTGTATTACAAAAATAAACAATAGATCAGAACTAATGAAATTTAGAAAACAGATACAAATGATATTTCAAGATCCCTATTCATCACTAAATGGTAGATTAAAAGTAAAAGATATAGTTGCCGAGCCTATTACACTTCACAATTCTTCTATATCTAATTCTGATCTAAATAATTATGTTAATGACTTATTAGACTCAGTTGAAATGACTCAAAAATCAGCAGATAGATATCCACATGAATTTTCTGGTGGTCAAAGACAAAGAATTTCGATTGCAAGAGCTTTAGCAACTCAGCCAAGGCTCTTAGTTTGTGATGAACCCACATCTGCACTAGACGTTAGTATTCAAGCACAAATATTAAATTTGTTAAAAGATCTTCAAGAACAATTAAATTTAACAATTTTATTTATTAGTCATGACTTACCGGTTGTAAGACAAATGTGTGATAGAATTGGAGTTCTAAAAGATGGCAAGTTATGTGAAGTTTCAAATACCGAGGATTTATTTTTAAACCCTACCCATGAATATACAAAGGAACTTTTACACTTGATGCCTAAAATTGAGTCTATTTATAATTAATTTTTGTATCACCTAAAATGGACGAAAAAATTTACCTATTTACACTAATTATTTTGCAATCTCTCTTATAGATTGTATTATAGATCTTCCAAAAAATTTTTATTATGAGCGACAAAGATAGAGTTTTTATATTTGATACAACTATGCGTGATGGTGAACAATCACCAGGTGCGTCTATGAGTTTGGAAGAAAAAATTCAGATTGCTCGAGTATTTGATGAATTGGGAATTGATATTATTGAAGCAGGTTTTCCTATAGCATCACCAGGAGATTTTGAGGCAGTTTCTGAAGTTAGTAAGATTTTAAAAAACTCTATTCCAGCAGGATTGTCTAGACATTCAGTAAAAGATATTGACAGAGCTTACGAAGCACTAAAACATGCTCCTAGATTCAGAATACATACTTTTATTTCTACAAGTCCCCTACACATGAAACATAAACTAAATATGTCGCCCGAAGATGTTTATGAGTCAATTGGTAAACACGTTTCTTATGCAAGAAAATTTACTGATGATGTTGAGTGGTCATGTGAAGATGGGACAAGAACTA
Source organism: uncultured Pelagibacteraceae bacterium (assembly GCA_902570835.1). Lineage (GTDB taxonomy): Bacteria > Pseudomonadota > Alphaproteobacteria > Pelagibacterales > Pelagibacteraceae > Pelagibacter. The sequence continues at coordinate 4,479 of CACFZQ010000031.1, forward strand.
ATATGGATTATATGTGTAAAACAGTTGAGCTTGCAATTAAAAATGGAGCAACAACAATTAATATTCCTGATACTGTTGGTTATACAATACCATCTGAGTTCACAAAAATAATTGAAACACTTTTAAATAAAGTTCCTAACATTGATAAAGCAATTTTATCTACTCATTGTCACAATGATTTAGGTTTAGCTGTAGCTAATTCTTTAGCTGGTGTTCAAGCAGGAGCAAGACAAATTGAATGTACTATAAATGGTTTAGGTGAGAGAGCAGGAAATGCTGCATTAGAAGAAGTTGTTATGGCAATTAAGACAAGACCAGACTTAATGCCTTACGAAACTGGAATTAATACAACTTTATTAAGCAAAGCATCAAAGATAGTTTCAAATGCAACTGGATTTCCAGTTCAATATAATAAAGCGATTGTCGGAAAAAATGCATTTGCACATGAGGCAGGTATTCATCAAGATGGAATGTTAAAAAATAGACAGACTTATGAAATTATGACGCCAGAGAGTGTTGGAGTTAAGCAAACCTCATTAGTAATGGGTAAACATTCCGGACGTCATGCTTTTAAAGATAAATTAAATAGTTTGGGTTACCCGGATTTGACAGACGATGTAGTTGGAAATGCATTTGCAAAATTTAAGGTTTTAGCGGATAAGAAAAAACATGTTTATGATGAAGATATTATTGCACTAGTTGATGATAGTTTAATTGTTGATAATAAGGTTAGCGCAATAAACTTAAAATCATTAAAAGTATTTGCTGGCACAGGAGAACCTCAAAAAGCAGAGATGACTTTAGACGTATATGGAGATGTAAAACAAGCTATTGAAACTGGAGATGGACCAGTTGATGCAATATTTAAATGTATAAAAACTCTTTATCCTCATGATGTGAATTTACAGCTTTATCAAGTACATGCTGTAACCGAAGGTACAGACGCTCAAGCTACTGTTAGTGTAAAAATTGAGGAAAATGGAAAAACTACTGTAGGTCAAGCAGCAGATACTGATACTTTAGTTGCTTCTGCAAATGCTTACATAAATGCGTTAAATAAAATGATAATTAAACGAGATAAAACAGCTCCAATGGAGCAAGAAAGTCAAAAGGTAAGGGGAATATAATGGGATTATTCGATAGCGTTAAAAAAGTATGGAGCCAAGATATGGCAATTGATCTCGGAACAGCAAATACACTAGTGGTATTAAAAGGAAAAGGTGTTGTTCTTAATGAACCATCTGTTGTTGCAATTGTAGATCAAGGTGGAAAGAAAAATGTTTTAGCCGTTGGCGATGAAGCAAAAACTATGCTTGGAAGAACTCCTGGAAATATCAGTGCTATCAGACCTTTAAGAGACGGTGTTATCGCAGACTTTATTGTTACAGAAGAGATGATTAAACACTTTATAAAAAAAGTTCATAAAGGTAGTACTTTTGCTAATCCAAGAATTTTAATTTGTGTACCAACTGGTTCAACACCAGTTGAAAGAAAAGCAATTCAAGATAGTGCACTAGCTGCGGGTGCAAGAAGAGTTCAATTAATTGAAGAACCAATTGCTGCAGCTATTGGAGCTGGACTTCCAATTTCTGAAGCCACAGGATCAATGATTGTTGATATAGGTGGTGGTACCAGTGAGATAGCAGTCATGTCACTAGGTGGATTAGTTTATTCTAAATCTCTAAGGGTTGCTGGTGATGCTATGGATACAGCAATAGTAAATTACATGAGAAAAGAATACAATTTACTTATTGGAGACACTACTGCTGAAAAAATTAAGAAAGAAATGGGTACAGCTATTCCAACAGGAACTAATACTTATCCAGTAAAAGGTAGAGATTTAAGATCAGGTACTCCAAAAGAAGTAAACATTACCGAAGAAGATACTGCTGA
>CACFZQ010000032.1:0-6339 GCA_902570835.1 uncultured Pelagibacteraceae bacterium
GAAAAAAAAATTTAATCCTAGAATAAAAGCAAGAATTAGAAAAAATAGACAAGTTCTTAATAAAAATATTGATAATTTTTTTGGTTGGGTAAAAGGAGCAAAATTAATTGAACTAAAGGAATGTAATACAAACGAAGATCCAGTTCGTCCAGAGCTAGATAATAAATTTAGAACAGGTTTTGGTAGAAAAATTTACGGTGTTGAGTATCAAGGTGAAATTCATGCTGTAATGTGTTTTGCTTACACCAATGAAATACCCAAGAGTGTGGATGAACTTGAAAAATTAAGTACTGATGCTTTTTTACAAAGTGCAATGAGAGATCAAAAAGGTGGTCAAATCGCTATTGCTTATACTGTGTGGTCAAAGAAAAAAGGTGGAGGAAAGTTAATTGTAAAAGAAGTGTTTAAAAAGATAAAAAAATCTAATCATTTAAACAGACTAGTCACCCTTTCGCCTTTAACAGAAATGGCAAAGAATTTTCATGAAAGAAATGGAGCTAAATTAGTTCAAATTAATGAAACAACACAAAATTTTGAATATAAAATCATCTAACCATGAATTTAAAAAAACAGTTAATTCTTCTATTTTGTACTTTTTTTGTTTTACCGTATTCTATTTTAATGGCTAATGAAGAAGCAAAGTATGATGTGGTTGATAAAAATGAAATTTATGAGATCAGAAAATATTCTGATCGTTTAGCGGTTGAGACTTCTAGAGCTGGAATAGATAGTAATTTTAGAAAATTATTTAATTATATATCAGGAAGAAATGTTACTCAGGAAAAGATAGCAATGACTACTCCAGTTACTCAAGTAGAAAAAAATGGTAATATGACTATGCAGTTTTATTTACCTTCAAAATTTAATTCTGATAATGTGCCCAATCCAAGTAGAGAAGATGTGAGGATAGTAAATATTGAGGGAGGATATTATGCTGTGCTTAGATATTCTGGTCGAGCTTCTGATGGAAATTTCATAAAACATAAAGAAATCCTCGAAAAAGAGTTAAACAAAAATAATATTTCAATTATAAGTCCACCCATTAGAGCTACATATGATAGTCCTTTTACCCTTCCAATGAACAGAAGGAATGAGGCAATGTATAAAGTGGAGTTTAATTCATGAAGTCGGAATTTAAATCAATGGTGTTATCATGTATCGACCCAAGATTTCAACATTTAGTTCATAATCATTTAAAGAAAAAAAAGTTAACTGGCAAGTACAGTGCTTTTACAATTGCTGGTGCTGCGGTAGGTGTCACACATAATAAATTTAAAAAATGGCATAATACTTTTTATGATAATCTTGCAACTTCAATTAAACTTCACAAAATAGAAAAGCTTATTGTTATTAATCACAAAGATTGTGGTGCTGCAAAAATTGCTAATGGAAAAAAAGAATTTAGTCCAGCAAATGAAAAAAAAATACATCAAGACTCATTCAATAAACTTAAAAAAGAAATTAAAAAAAGATTTCCAAAACTAAAAGTAGAATTAAATGTAATTGCTTTAGATAGTAAAATTACGAAATTTTAACTATTGATTTCTAATCAAAGGGTAAACTTTTGGATTTAAGTATTTTAAGTTTGTTAACATAATCAATATTAATGTTACAAATCCAATTGAAAAACCTAAGTAGATTAAAACTTTAAAATCAAACATCCACACAAGTTCAAAGATATTTTCTATAATAAATTTTGAACCAATTACAGCAAAGAATATTGCAATCAGTATGACTGATTTAAAGATAATGATGAATTCTATTAATGATGAGAGGATTATTTCTTTTTTTGAAAAGCCTAGAATTTTAAATACTAAGTTTTGATACTCTTTAACTTTACCTTGAACCATGATTGCACTCGAAATAACAATTAAACCAATCACAATTGTTACGGCCGATATTAAAGTAACTGCAATGAACACTTTATTTAGAACAGCTGTTACTTTTGTCAGATAATCTGCAATTTTAATCATGGATAAGCTAGGCATAACTTCTAGCATTTCCGTTTCATCAAATTTATCAGAATTAAATTTTGCTGTTGCTAAATATTCATGAGGAATATTTTGTGCAAATTGAGGATTAAATAGCATTGCAAAGTTAATACTTAAATCTCTATAATCAACTTCTCTAAAATTAAACACTTCACCATCAATTTCTCTACCATAAATATTTAAAGTAAAAATATCCCCTAATTGAATGTTAAAATCTCTTGCAACTTTAGCGTCTAAAGATATCTGAAGTTGATTAGGTTTATTTAAATCCCACCATTCTCCAGCAACTAATGGATTATCTTCAGGAATATCTTCAGCCCATGAAGATCTTCTCTCACTTCCAATCACCCAATAACTATCATTATCTGGTTTAATATAAGTATTTGGATTAATACCGTTAATTTTTGCAATGCCAGATGAAACCATAGGAACAACTTCAATATCTGCATCAGGATCCATTTTCAATATCCCTTGTTCAAACTTTTCACGTTCTCCTTTTTGAATTCCTACAAAGAAATAATCAGGCGCAATATCAGGAATTGATTTAGCAATTTCTCTTTGAAAATTTGTTCCAACTAACGCCAACGTTAAAAGTAAAGTAACTCCTAATCCTAAAGACATAATAGTAATAGGAGTAATACTTTTAGTTTGAGTGATATTTTTAATTGATACCTTTAATGAAATATTGGAACTTGATTTAAATTTTTTAAGAAAAAATATAATTATTCTTGAAAGAAAGAAAAACACAATCAAACAAACAAAAAATGCAGCAAAATACCCAAGACTATAAGTTGGTTGTTCCGAGCCAACTGTAAATAATAAAACCAAAATAGAGAGCAAAATAAAACTTAAAACAACAGACTTTTTTGAATAATAAAATTGTAAGTTTTGAAAAACGTTTCTAAATAAATTAGAAGCTTTTACTTGATCAATTGAACTTATTGTTGGGATAGAAAATATTACAAGTACCAATAAACCTACTAAAAATATTTTTATAAAATTTATAATAGAGAAAACTGGATAAACATTTAGTCCAAGTCCATCTGATAAGTATTTATCAGCGATAGGTACTATTAAAAAACTAGAGCCATAGGAAACAACTGTGATTACAAATAATAAAATTAGTAATTGAAGATAATAAAGTGTTTTTATATTTCCTGAATAAAATCCAACTGCTTTTCTAACTGCAATTGACATGTTGTTTTGATTAATGAAAGAAAGGAGAGTATTTGCAATTCCAATTCCAGCAATCAACATCGCACTGATTGAAACAAGAGATAAAAATTGAGAAAAATTATTAATTATTCTCTTTATTCCACTTGCTGAATTTTCAGGATAACGAAGTTTTACTTTTTGATCATCTTTAAAAATATTCTCAATTCGTTTTTCTAACTCTTCAGAGCTATCTCCTTCGTTAAATTTTACTTTATATTCGTAGTTTAAAAAGCTTCCAATACCATTTAGTTTTAATATCTCTAATGTTTGTTTTCCAGCAAGTGCCCAATCACCAAAAGCAACAAATCCACTTACATCAGGAACTGATTTTATAATTCCAATAACTGTAAAGTTTTGGTCTTGAACTTTAACTTGTTCATTAAGTTTTATTTTTAGTGTCTTTGAAAGACTTTCATTAATTAAAATAGTATTTGGTTCTTTTTGCATTCGCTCATATGCACCTTCAGGTTCAAATACCACTTCTCCATATAGCGGGTATTTTTCATCAACTGTTTTAATTCTGGTAAATAAAGATTTATTTTTCTCTCTTTCAGTTGTTGAAAGCATTGTACTGAACTCAATCATTTGTGATACAGTTGCAAACTCTTTTACCTGATTAACTAGTTCTAGATTTCCTTGGTTACGATTGTAATCAATTTCTAAATCACCTCCTAAAAGTGCTTTTGCATTATCGTTCAATTCCTTTTTAAGACTATCTTCAATTGTAAAAATAGCACTTAATATAAAGAGACTGATAAACAGAGTAACAATAATACTTGAGATTTTGTTATAGTTTCTGCTTAAATCCTTTAAAGCATATTTAAAAATCAAACTAAATTCAGATCTATTATTTAATTTTTCCATCTTTTATTTTGATTTTTCTTTTTGCTTCATTAGCAAGTTTTGGGTCGTGCGTTACCATAATTAGGGAGGATCCTTCCTCTTTTACATATTTAAATAAAATATTTGAAATCATTAAAGAGTTTTCAGTATCCAAGTTTCCAGTGGGTTCATCAGCTAATATTAATTCAGGTTTTATTGCTATAGCTCTTGCAATTGCAACTCTTTGTTGCTCTCCACCTGATAACTGACTTGGTAAATTATCAAATCGGTGCTTTAAACCAAATCTATCTAATAAACTTTTTGCTTCACTTTCAGGATTTTTAAAATTATTTAATTCTAAGGTTAAAGCAACGTTTTCAACTGCTGTATAATTTGGAATTAAGTAGAAGGATTGAAATATAATTCCAATATTCTTCTTTCTAATTTCGGAAACTTCATCCTCATTAAGCCCTGTAATTTCTTGATCTTGAAAAATAATTTTACCTGAAGTTGGTTTTTCTAGTCCTCCAACCAACATGATTAAACTAGTTTTACCTGATCCACTTTCACCAACGACAGAAACTGTCTCTTTTTTCTTAATGGTAAGACCAATATTCTTTAAAACACTGATACTTTCTTTACCAGTTTGGTATTTGAGATTTATTTTTTTTAATTTAAGAAGTGCACTCATGAACAAATGTTTATTTATTAAAATTTTGATAATCTTTCTAGTGCACATTAATGCAAGTGCAATAGAAAAGGTTGTCTTATTTGGTGATAGTTTAATGGCTGGATACGGTTTACCTAATGAACATCACTTATCAGTAGTATTAGAAGATAATTTTAAAAAAGATGGTTTAAATATAAAGATAATTAATAGCAGTGTTTCTGGAAGTACTTCTTCAGGAGGGCTGAATATTGCTGAATGGAGTTTATCTGAACCTGGTATTGACTTAATGATTTTAGGCTTAGGTGCCAATGATATGCTTAGAGGAATAAAACCAGAGGAAACTGAGAAAAATTTAGAAGAAATCATAAAGATAGCTAAAAATAAAAAAATCAAAATTATTATTGCAGGTATGGTTGCTCCAACTACACACGGTGCAGAATACAAAAAAAAGTTTGATGCAATTTATCCAGAACTATCAAAAAAATATAACTTACCTTTGATCCCATTTTTACTTGAAGGAGTTGCACTCGATCCAAGTTTAAATCAGCAAGATGGAATTCATCCTAATAAAGAAGGAACAATTAAAGTAAGTGAAACTATTAAAAAAAGTATTATTAATATTTTAAATTAAATGATTAAATTTTTATATAATATTAAAGAAAGCAGAATTTTCCAATTTGTTGTTATTTCAATTATCATACTAAATGCAATTACAATTGGAGTTAATACTTATGAATTAAGTGATTTTACCAGACAAGCAATCAATTATTTAGATTATTCAATTACGATATTTTTTGTAATTGAAATTATAATTAGATTTGTAGGAGAACCTAAAAAACTACAGTTTTTTAATAGTGGATGGAATGTATTTGATACTATAATTGTTTTAATTTCATTAATTCCAATTCCTAATAATTCTAGCTTCTTACTTTTAAGGTTATTGAGAGTATTTAGAGTATTGAGAATTATCTCAGTTGTTCCAGAATTAAAAAAAATTATTGAAGCGCTGCTTACATCGATTAAAAGAGTATTTTATGTTGGATTATTATTGTTCATAATTCTTTATATATACGCAACTATAGGTTCAATTTTATTTAGCACAGATATTCCTGAGAGATGGAGCGACGTTGGTGTTGCTATGATCACATTGTTCCAGGTTTTAACTTTATCTAGTTGGGAACAAGTAATGCTACCATTACAAGATGTTTACTGGTGGGCTTGGATTTATTTTTTCAGCTTTATAATTATTTGTGGAATTACAATGCTTAATTTGTTGATTGCGATATTAGTAGACGTAGTAATCAATCAGAAAAAGCTATAAGGCTTTTGAATGAAAAGATTTATTATAGTTTTGAGTTTTCTTTGCATTGGTTATGCTAACGCACAAAATACAAATATTACTGTAGATGCAAATTTAAATCTTACATGTGCATTTGAGAAGGTAATTTTAAAAAATCCAGATCATAACTTTGAAACATTCACAAAAGATCAAATTAAGAGAGATAATATTAATAAATTAGTCATTGAGTCTAAATCACCAAATGTATTGAATATTAAAAATTTATCTAATTTTGTTGATAAAATTGAACTAGAAGTAAAAATTTCCAATAAAGATGTTGTTTTAATCCAAGCTTTTGATGA
>CACFZQ010000033.1:0-5555 GCA_902570835.1 uncultured Pelagibacteraceae bacterium
TATTTGCTAAATCATGAGTTGCTTTCATTACTCCAAAAGTTCCTCCATGACCTGCACATCTTTCAACCACATCAATTTTAATGTTTGGTATCAATTTTAACATATCTCTCGCTTTGATACCCATGTTCTGTGCCCTAGCATGACAAGCATGATGCACAGTTACTCCCCCGTCAATCTCATTTAATCCTTCTGCTAATCCCTCATTGTTTGCAATATCCACAACATACTCATCAATATCCATAACATTTGCAGATAATTTTTTTATTTTTTCCTCGTTTGGTAATAACAAGGGCCATTCAAATTTTAACATTAACCCACAACTAGCTGTTAAGGTTACTACTTTATATCCTTTATCAATCCATTCGATTAAATCCTTAGAAACTTTTTTCGCTTGTTCAACAACTTTTGGCAGATCAGCTTGCTCTAGAAATGGCATCCCACAACAACCAGGATAAGCTTCCTGAACTTCTACACCATTTTTTTTTAAAACTTTTAAAGCAGCAACACCTGTATTTTTTTTATTAAAATTTACAAAACAAGTTGAATAGATAACAACTTTTCTATTTTTAGAAGGTGTTTGATAATTTATTTTGTCTTTATTTTTTTTAAAAAAATTTGAGAAAGTTTCTGAGTTATATTTTGGTAACTGAACTCTTTTATCTATTCCAGTAATTAATTCTAAGATTTTTCTAATTAATTTATTTTTAATATTTGATGCCCAGTTAACTATTTTAGAGAACATGACACCAATTTTAGCGTTTCGATCTATTTGGGCTAATTGTGTTGGTACACTTGCTAATTTGTCTAATTTTTTTTGAGCCGTTCTATATCGCAGCATCAAATGTGGAAAATCCAAGTCAAAATCATGAGGTGGCACATATGGGCATTTAGTCATAAAACACATATCACACAAAGTACATGCATCAACGACAGGAACAAATTGATCACTAGATAAGCTTTCTACATCTTCATTTTTAGATTCATCAATCATGTCAAATAGCTTTGGAAATGAGTCGCAAAGATTAAAACATCTTCGACATCCATGACAAATATCAAACACTCTTCTCATTTCAGCGTCTAACTTTTCAGGATTTAAAAAATCAGGATGCTCAAAATCTATTGGATGTCTTATAGGTGCACTTAAGCTGCCTTCTTTGCTCATATAATTAAGTTATTTTAAATTTGAATTGTTATTAGTGGGCGACTAGCGCCCACTAAGAAATTTGATTAACTAATAGATTCTAAAGTTTTTTGGAATTTACCAGCGTGTGATTTTTCAGCTTTAGCTAAAGTTTCAAACCAGTCAGCAATTTCTTCAAAGCCTTCATCTCTAGCTGTTTTGGCCATACCAGGGTACATATCAGTGTACTCATGAGTTTCACCTTGTACTGCAGAAGCCAGGTTAGCTTTTGTTTCGCCAATTGGCATACCAGTTCCTGGATCACCAACTTCTTCCAGATACTCCAAATGACCATGCGCGTGACCAGTTTCACCTTCTGCTGTTGATCTAAAAACTGCAGCTACATCATTGTAACCTTCTATGTCAGCTTTTTGTGCAAAATAAAGATATCTTCTGTTTGCTTGACTTTCACCAGCAAACGCTTCTTTTAAATTTTCTTCTGTTTTACTTCCTTTTAAAGACATTATTTTCTCCTTTTAAATGTTACTCACCATATAATGCTTTTGCAGAATATGTCAACAGTTTAGAATTATTATAATGTAGTTTTTAAGTAATTGATTTAATAGAATTATTTTTGAGTTTGATTATCACTCGCAACTTTAACCAAAACTTCAACGGAATTTATTTTTTTTCCAGTTATATTTTTTTTAATATTTACTGGATCAATATCATTTTCATCACAATCTATTAATTGATGAGTATCTTCATCATAAAAATGATGATGAACAGATGTGTTGGTATCAAAATAACTTTTATCACTATTAATCGAAATTTCTTTTAAGTAACCCTTTTTCTGAAATGCATGAACAGTATTATATACCGTAGCTAAAGATATTTTTTCATTCATTTCATTAGAAATCAATTTTACAAGATCATTAATTGTAAAATGAAAAGTTTTTTCTCTATTAAATAGAACTTCACACATTTTAACCCTTTGCTTAGTAGGTCTGAGTCCTAAATCTCTTAATTTTTCAACAAAATTACAGTTTTTTACCATTGTATTTTATAATTATTCTAATGTATGAATAAAAATATACCGTTTTATTATATTATATTGGCATTAAATCAAGTAATAAGGTTTCTCAAAAAATATGAAAAAAAATTCCTACTCATATGACGATCTAATAAGTTGTGGAAATGGTGATCTTTTTGGACCAGGTAATGCAAAATTACCACTTCCTCCAATGTTGATGTTTGATAGAATAACAGAAATTAACGAGAATAATGGAGCTTTCAATAAAGGCTCCTTAAAAGCTGAACTAGATATTAAAAATGATTTATGGTTTTTTGACTGTCATTTTAAAAAAGATCCAGTTATGCCAGGGTGCTTAGGTTTAGATGCTATGTGGCAACTAGTTGGATTTTTTCTGGGCTGGTTAGGAAATCCTGGCAAAGGAAGAGCTCTAGGAGTTGGTACAGTAAAATTTACTGGTGAAGTTTTACAAAATGTTAAAAATGTGAGATACGAAATAGATATGAAGAAAATTATGTCTCCTAGTGGAACTACGGTAGGTCTTGCCAATGGAATTGTGCTTGCTGATGACAAAAAAATATATTCAGCAGAGAGTTTGAAAGTAGGGTTATTTAAATAATGAGAAGAGTAGTTATTACAGGGTTAGGAATTGTTTCTTGTTTAGGAAACAACCAAGAGGAAGTTCATCAATCTTTATTAAATTCAAAATCAGGTATTTCTTATGCTGAAGAATATAAAGAACATAATCTTAAAAGTCATGTTCATGGCAAACCAAATATAAAATTAGAAGATCATATCGATCGAAAAACAATTAGATTTATGGGTTCAGGTTCAGCTTATAATTATATTGCAATGAAAGAAGCTATTGAGGATTCTGGATTAGAAGAAACTGAAGTTAGCAATTTTAAAACTGGAATCGTTATGGGTTCTGGTGGTCCATCAATTGAAAATGTTATTTTAGCTGCGGATAAAACCAGGGCTAAAACTCCAAAATTAATGGGACCATTCATTGTTCCAAGAACAATGGCTAGCACAGCATCTGCAACACTTGCTGTTCCATTTAAAATTAAAGGAACAAACTACACAATGAGTTCTGCTTGTGCAACAAGTGGACACTGTATTGGTAATTCAATGGAATTAATTCAAATGGGCAAACAAGATGTTGTCTTTGCAGGTGGAAGTGAAGAAGTTCACTGGGCAATGACGGCAATGTTTGATGCAATGACTGCTTTATCATCAAAATATAATGATGCTCCTGAAACAGCATCAAGAGCATATGACAAAACAAGAGATGGTTTTGTAATTGCAGGTGGTGCAGGTGTACTAGTGCTTGAGGAATATGCACATGCTAAAGCACGAGGTGCTAAAATATACGCAGAATTAACTGGTTATGGAGCAACTTCAGATGGATACGATATGGTAGCTCCATCTGGTGAAGGAGCTGTAAGATGTATGCAAATGGCAAAGTCTACAGCTAAAAATAAAATTGATTATATCAATACTCATGGAACTTCTACTCCAGTTGGAGATATCACCGAGCTAAATGCAGTTAAAAATACTTTCGGAGACAATATCCCAAAGATTAGTTCGACAAAATCTTTATCAGGACATCCGCTTGGTGCGGCTTCAGTTCATGAAGCAATTTACTGTTTGATAATGATGAAAAATAATTTCATAGCAGGTTCTGCTAACATTAGTGAAATGGATGAAGAGGCTAAAAAGTTTCCTATAGTTGCTAAAACTGAGACAGGAGCAAATTTAAATACAGTGATGTCTAATAGTTTTGGTTTCGGTGGAACTAATGCTGCTCTAATTTTTGAGAAAGTATAATCATGAGTTTGATGAAAGGTAAAAAAGGATTGGTGATGGGAGTTGCCAATGAAAGATCTATTGCTTGGGGCATTTCACAAAAACTTTCAGAAGCTGGAGCTGAGCTTGCATTTACATATTTAGGTGACGCTTTAAAAAAAAGAGTGATTCCTTTAGCAGAAAAATTAAATTCAAAAGTTATATTTAGTTGTGATGTTGAAAAAAAAGAAGAAGTTATAAAATTATTTGAGGATATAAAATCTCAATGGGGTGAAATTGATTTTGTAGTTCATGCAGTTGCTTTCTCTGATAAATCTGAGTTGTCAGGTGAATATTTAAATACGACTAGAGAAAACTTTTTAAGAAGTATGTTAATCTCATGCTTTTCATTTACTGAAGTAGCTAATGAAGCTTCAAAGGTAATGAAAGAAGGTGGAAGTTTGTTAACTTTAACTTACGAGTCTACTAAAGCAATTCCAAATTATAACGTAATGGGTGTTTGTAAATCAGCTTTAGAAGCTAGTGTTAAGTATCTAGCTCGAGATTTAGGTGCCAAGGGCATGAGAGTAAATGCTATAAGTGCTGGACCTATCAAGACATTGGCTGCTTCTGCTATTGGGGATGCAAAATTCCTATATAAATGGAATGAAGACCATTCTTTCCTTAAAAGAAACGTAGATATACATGATGTTGGAAATTCAGCATTATATCTATTAAGTGACCTTGCAAACGGTGTTACTGGTGAAATTCATTACGTAGATGCTGGATATAACAAGGTTGGTATGCCAGATCCTAAGAATATTAGGTAAAATATAGTTAAATTAAGTTAAAAATATTAGGGGCATTCTGTTGCCAGGTGCCCCTTAATTATTTATTTTTTTTAACTTTTAATTAACTCTAAAGCTTTATTCAATAATTCTTCAGATTTTGCGTGATCTCCAGCTTCATGAGCCTTCATTCCCGCATCTCGCATTTTTTGAATTTCTTCGATTTTGCTATCCAAATTTTTGACCATCATTGGACATGAACCAGCGTATGCTGAGTTAGAAAAAAGTATTAATATTAATAAAATTAAAAATTTTTTCATATTTTTCCTTTAGTTGTAATTGTAATTAGCACTCCTTAAAAAATTAAACTTATAAATGATTGTCACAGAGGCGTTCTGTTACTGAGTGCCCCACAAAAAAAACCCCGGAACTTTCATTCCAGGGGTTAGAATTTTAATTTAAATTATTAATTATTCGGCAGCTTGTTTCATAGAAAGTTTAACTTTACCTCTGTCGAAACCAATCACTTTAACTTTTACTTCATCGCCTTCTTTGACTACATCAGTTACTTTAGCAACTCTTTTATCTGCAAGTTCTGAGATATGAACAAGTCCGTCTTGTTTTCCTAAGAAATTAACAAAGGCACCAAATTCCATAATCTTCATTACTTTACCCGAATAAATTTTATTCAGTTCAGCTTTTGCAGTTATGTCTTTAATCATCTCCATTGCGATGTTTCTAGACTCTTCATCTGGAGCAGCAACCGTTACTACACCTTCGTCATTTACATCTACTTTCGCACCTGATTTTTCTACTATCTCTCTGA
>CACFZQ010000034.1:0-5019 GCA_902570835.1 uncultured Pelagibacteraceae bacterium
AACAATTAACATTATGCTAGGTGGTATTAAAATTCCCAAACAACCTCCTGCACAAATTACACCAGAAGCAAATTTTTTATCATATCCAGCTTTAACCATTGCTGGCCAGGCTAATAAGCCCATTAACGTTACTACTGCTCCGATAATGCCTGTGGCTGTAGAAAATAACGTACAAGTAATTAATGCAGCAACGGCCATCGAAGCTGGCAAAGAATGAGAAGCTAGTCTTATTGCATAAAATAATCTTGCTACTATTCCCGCTCTTTCAACAAGATATCCCATAAATAGAAACAATGGAACAGCGGTGAGCACATGATTATCCATAACAGAATACGTATTTTGAACAAATAAATTAAATATTCTATTATCTAGAAGGTGATCCATTCTTGATGGGTCAAAGTATGCGTAGTAGCCAAAACCTAGACCCATTGCCATTAATGTAAAAGCAATAGGAAATCCGAGCAATACTGCAAACAAAAATATAACCATCATCAAGATTGCTATTTCGGGATTTGTTAAACTAAATAACATCTATTGTTTCATCCTCTTTAGATTTTCTCATTAAAATTTTCTCTGTTTCTTCAGCACCAGTTAGTCTCTCTGGCCATTCTCCAGTCCGTATACAAATTATTGCTCTCATGACCTCGCTTACACCCTGAATAGTAAGCAAAATACCAGATAAAGGTATTAATGACTTTGCCATATAAATTTGAATTTGGGCGGGACTATTCCAGCTTGTTTCTTTAATCATCCACGCTTTAGCTGCATATTCATATCCATAAAAAGATAAAGCAATTACTCCAGGGAAGAAAAATACAAAATATAAAATTAAATCAATCCATCCTTGAACTTTTTTTGGAAATAGTCTGTAGATAACATCTCCTCTTACATGAGCTTCTGTAGATAAAGTATAAGCTCCAGCCATCATAAATATTGCACCATACATTTGCAAACTGAAGTCAAAATTCCATAAAGTTGGTGAATTAAATGCATAGGCCATCACCACTTCATAGCAAGTTCCACCCATCAAAATAACTATACACCATGAAAAAGCTTTACCCATTGATGAGCTTAAAGTATCAGCAAATTTTATATAAGATTCCATAGTGTTTTAGCTTATCTTAATTTTCTTGATTTATTCAATTAAAAAAAGGGGGCTTTGTAGCCCCCTTAATTAAATCTTTTATGAACTTAGATTTTTACTTTTCCTAACGGACCAAACTCATTTTCGTAAGCAAGTCTGTAGTTAGGCTGATTCATAAGTAAATATTTCATCACTCTTTTTGCATAAGCCTTTTGTGAGTCAACTATCTTCTTAAAGAAAGGATCTTTAGCAGAGAAATCTCCTACAACTTTATCCCAACCTTTTAGCTGTTCAGCAAGGATTGCATCAGATGTTTGGTAAACATTTACTTTATGCTCATTCATCAACTTAGATAAATCAGCTGAATATCTTACCAAAGCTTTAAAATAGTTTGCGGTATTCGCTGCATATGAAGCATTTTTTAATATTGCTTGATTTGCAGGAGATAAACTATTGTAAGTTTTTTTGTTTATAGGTATCTCAAACATCTCTTGTGATTGGTGGAAAGAACCTAAGTGATAATGCTTAGATACATCTTGCATACCAAATTGAGAGTCTGATGTTGGGTTGTTAAACTCAGCAGCTTCAATTAAACCTGTTTTCATTGCAGGTTGAATCTCACCACCTGGTAATTGTCTAACTACCATTCCCATTGCTGTAAGTACGTTAGTTGCAAGACCAACAGTTCTGTACTTCATTCCTTTAACGTCTGAAGCCTTAGTTACATTTTTCTTGAACCAACCAAACGGTTGTGCAGGCATAGGCATAGCAAAAACACCAACATAGTCGTATCCAACTTTTGCTAGTGTCTCTTCATATAGTGCTCTTCCGCCACCTTCTTCCATCCATCCCATTACTTCTTGAGACGAAAGACCATAAGATGGACCTGTTCCAAAAAGTGATGCGGCTGGGTTTTTACCATACCAGTAAGCAGTTACCCAGTGACCCATATCAAGTACACCGTCACTTACTGCCTGACCTATTTCACCAGTCTTTACAACTGCACCAACTGGCTGTAAGTCAATTTTTAATTTTCCACCCGACATATCACTGACCATTTTGCAATAGTCGCCAGCCATCTCAAAAAAGATGTTAGCGCCTGATGGCCAAGCTGCTTGCATTTTAAGGGTAGTATGACCGTCTCCTAAAGCAAGATTTGGCATTGCTACTGCTGCTGCTGTTGCTGCACCAGTTGCTGCCGCTGCTTTGAAGAACTTTCTTCTTGAAGGAGTTTTAGAACTCTTCAAAGATTTTTTATTCTTAATCATTTATTCTCCTCTAGTTAATTAACTTGGCGATCACTAAAACATATTTTTAGATTAGAGTCCTTCTAAAAAGTGACCTAGAATGGGTTAGATAGGATTTTTTTGCAATTATAGGTAGAATTTAAAACCTAAATTAATTTATTATTTTCGTAAATACAGCATTTTTCAGCTAGAACAGGTTTATTCATTAAAATTTAGTTAACTTTATTAATGCAATTACCAGTTCTAAAAAATTCTTCTATGTTGTCTATCGCTAAATTACCCATTGCAATTCTAGTATCTTTTGTAGCACTTCCTAGATGAGGCAAAACAAAAACACTCGGGATTTTTAAATAACCAGGATTTAAATTTGGTTCATTTTTATAAACATCTAATCCTGCAGCATAAATTTTTCTTCTATTCAATGCATCGATCAAAGCTTCATCATCAACTATATCACCTCGAGCAACATTTGTTATCACAGCACCTTTAGGGAAATACTCAACTGTCTCTTTATTTATTAAGTTTTCAGTTTCCTTTGTAGCTGGGCAACAAATAGATAAAACATCTGAAACTGAAAAAAGACTCTTAATGCTGTCATGATAAATTGCTCCCTGCTCTTTATCTTCACTTAATTTTGAACGATTATGATAATGGATAACCATGCCTAAAGATTTAGCAATATTTGCAATTTTTTGACCGATACGACCCATACCTAAAATTCCTAATCTTGTTCTTGTTAACTGCTTTCCAATTAAATAATCTGCAGACCATTTCCATCCACCTTCACGTGCAGACTCAATTCCTTCTGATGCTCTTCGACAAGCTCCTAATATAAGTAATATTCCTATCTCAGCTGTAGCATCTGATAAAACTTCTGGAGTATTAGTGACAGCAATGCCTTTTTTTTTAGCAGCATCTAAATTAATGTTTCCAAAACCAACTGCAAAATTTGAAATTATTTTAATACTATCTGGAAGTTTATTTATTGTATCAGCATCTAATTTTTCAGTTAAAGATGATAAAATTCCATCACATCCTTCGCTCATTTCAATAATTTTTGATTGTGAATAAAGTTCATCATTTGAATTAAATTTAGCTTCAAATAATTTTGATGCTTTATCTTCACTCTCACGGATCAGTCTTCTAGTAATTAAAATTTTTTTCATAAAACCCCTATTTTAAAGTTTCAGGTTTGGGACCGCCTGTGTACCAATCTAAAACTTCAATTGTATGTAAAATTGGGACTTTAGTACCATGAGAAATTTGGGTAATACAACCAATATTTCCTGTTGAAATAAAATCAGGATTTAAACTTTCTATATTGTTTACCTTATTTTTTAATAGTTGTTTTGCAATTTTTGATTGTAAAATATTATAAGTTCCTGCTGATCCACAACAAATGTGTCCTTGTGGAATTTCCATTATTTCATTATTGGTCTTTTCAAGTAATGAAATCGGTTGTGAATGAACTTTTTGACCATGCTGCATTGAACATGCAGAGTGATAAGCAACTTTATATTTCTTTCCTTTAGATTCTATATTTAGTTTTAAACTTTCAAAAATGTATTCAGAAATATCCCTTGTAAGATCTGATATGACTTTAGCTTTTTTACTTAACTCTTTGTCATCTCTAAAAATAAAACCATAATCCTTCATGGTAGTACCACAACCCGATGTATTAGATAAAATTGCGTCTAAATTTCCCTTTTTATGCTCTTCATACCAAGTATTTATATTATTTTTAAAATCTTGGTGAGCATCCTCTTCTTTTCCTAGATGGTGATTTAAAGATCCACAGCAACGAATTTTTTTTGGAACTATAACTTCAACACCATGTCTATTTAACAATCTAATTGTTGCTTCATTTATTTGGGGTGAAATTTCTTTTTGAACACACCCAGTTAATAAAGCAACTCTTGCTATTCTTTTCTTGTCTGAAACTTTATAAATCTCTTTAATAGGTAAAGTTTTTTTTGGAAAAGTTGTTGGCATTAATTCAATCATGTCTTTAATCTTTGTAGGCATTAAGAATTTGAATGGCATTGCCAATTTAACAAAAAAACTTGACAGTCTAAAAACTTTAACGTTTGGTAAAGTGATTGATAAAAAATATCTAATTATTTTATCAAAAAAAGATCTTTCATAATTTTTTTCAATATATTTTTTTCCGTGGTCTATGATGTGCATGTAATTTACACCTGCAGGGCAAGTGGTCATACAGCTATAACATGAAAGACAACGATCAATGTGCTTAACAACTTTTTCTGTTGGTTTTCTATTATTTTCCAACATATCTTTAATAAGATAAATTCTACCTCTTGGACCATCTAATTCATCACCTAATAGCTGATGTGTGGGGCAAGTAGCATTACACATTCCACAATGCACACACTTTTTAAAAACTTTTTCGTTTGCAAAATTGTCAGGATCTCTAAGCTGTTCTTCTGTAAATTTTGTTTGCATTAAATTCCTCTATACATTTTCCCTGGGTTTAAAATTCTTTTAGGATCAAAACTTTGTTTTACTTTTTCAGAAATGATTAAACGTACTTTATCAACAGTAAAAATAGCTTCTCCATAATCATAATCTGATGAAGTTTTAATCACTGTCAAATAACCTCCAAAATCTTTTGCTTTTTTTTTTAAGTCTTTAATCTTTTCTTCTTTTTTACTATTAACTTCAATCCAG
>CACFZQ010000035.1:0-4922 GCA_902570835.1 uncultured Pelagibacteraceae bacterium
ATTTTAGTGACGATGGAAAAAAATCAACTTTAATTGGTTTTGAACATCAAAATGAAAATCTAAACAGAGATACTTTTCTAGGAAACTTATCACCTATCACGGGAGCTCTTATTACTGCAGATAATGCAGCCTATGTTTATACAGGAGTAGAAGCTCAATATAAAATTGGTTCTTTAAATTTTAATCCAAGTTTTACTCCAGGATTGTATCACGAAGGTGATGGAAAAGATTTAGGTCATGTTTTAGAATTTAAATCTGAGTTACAAATTTCCTTAGATATGTCTGACAGTAGTCAATTTGGTTTTTCATACAATCATATATCTAATGCAAGTATAGGAGATAAAAATCCTGGGGCAAATAGTTATATGTTTAATTTCTTTAAAAGCTTTTAACATTATTTTATGAATTTAAATAATTGCTATAATTTTGATGATTTTAGAAAATTAGCCAAGAAGAAACTTCCAGCACCCATATTTCATTATATTGATGGAGGTGCTGATGATGAAATAACATTAAACAGAAATACAGACTCATTCAATGATTGTGATTTAGTTCCTAATATTTTGAATAGTGTTGGAGAGCCGGATTTATCCACAACAGTTTTTGGGAGAAAAATTGATATGCCACTATTTTTGTCTCCTACGGCAATGCAAAGTCTGTATGACCCAGAAGGAGATAAGGCCTCTGCTAGGGCAGCAGAAAAATTTAATACTATTTATAGCATGTCTACAATGGCATCATTTTCCATAGAGGAAGTTGCGAATGTTTCTAGTGGTCCAAAGCTATTTCAACTTTATATTCATAAAGATAAATCAATTACTGATGATTTAATTGAAAGATGTAGCAGAGCAAATTTCGACGGCATGTGTATTACTGTTGATACATTAGTTGCTGGCAACAGAGAAAGAGATCATAGAACAGGTTTTACTACTCCACCCAAATTTACTTTGGATAGTTTACTGAGTTTTGCTATGAGACCTGGTTGGGTTTTTAAATACTTTACTAATAAAAAATTTGAATTAGCAAATATCAAAAACAAAACTGATAAAGGGACAAACATAGCTAAATCAGTAATGGATTATATTAATGAACAATACGATCCGGCAATGAATTGGAAAGATGCAGAATACTGTATTAAAAAATGGAATAAACCAATGGCACTAAAAGGTGTGATGTCTGTTGAAGACGCAAAGAGAGCAATTGATATAGGTTGTACAGCAATAATGATATCAAATCATGGTGGAAGACAATTGGATGGCTCAAGATCACCTTTTGATCAAGTAAAAGCAATTTCAGATGCGGTAGGAGATAAATTAGAAATTATTCTTGATGGTGGTGTAAGAAGAGGAACTCACGTTCTTAAAGCTCTTGCAGCTGGTGCAACAGCTTGTAGTTTTGGAAAAGCTTTTCTTTTTAGTTTGGGTGCTGGAGGGCAAAAGGGCGTTGAAAGATTACTAGAGAACATGCAAAAAGAAATTAGAAGAAATATGATTTTAATGGGCTGTAAATCTGTAAACGATCTTGACGCATCAAAAATAATCTACAGAAGTTAAGATAAATTAAGGAAATTTAAATTTTATCTAACATAGACATTCAATTTAATTTATGTATATTTTCCAACTTTATTATGAAACTAGCAGCATCACTTGATAGACTTGGAACAGAAAGTGCTTTTTCAGTTTTAGCAGAGGCTAAAAAACTAGAAGCACAAGGAAACCCAATGATACATCTTGGGTTGGGTCAGCCAGATTTTAAAACACCCAAACATGTAGTTGAAGCTGCAAAGAAAGCTTTAGATGATGGTCACCATGGCTATGTTCTTTCGAACGGAATTTTGGAGTGCAGACAAGCGGTTACCAGATGGATCAAGAAAAGATATAACGCTGAAGTAGATCCAGAAAGAATTATCATAATGCCAGGTGGTAAACCTACAATGCATTATGCAATACAATGTTTTGGTGAGCCAGGAGCTGAAATTATTCACCCTACACCGGCTTTTCCTATTTATGAGTCTATGATTAATTATACAGGATCTACGGCTGTACCTTATGATTTAACAGAAGATAAAGATTTAAAATTTAGTGCAGATAAAATTTTATCTTTAATAACTGAAAAAACTAGATTGTTAATTTTAATTAATCCTAATAATCCAACTGGAAGTTTTGTTGAGAAATCTGAAATTGATAAATTAGCAGAGGGTTTAAAAAAATATCCTCATGTAACTATTTTGAGTGATGAAATTTACAGTAGACAAATATTTGATAATAAAGAAATGCCAACATTCTTTAACTATCCTGAGTTAAGAGAAAGACTAATTGTTTTAGAAGGCTGGAGTAAAGCTTACTCAATGACAGGTTGGAGATTAGGTTGGAGTTTTTGGCCTGAAAATTTAATTGAACATATTAATAAATTACTAATCAATAGTGTTTCTTGTGTTAATGCTGCAGCTCAATTTGCAGGAATAGCAGCACTTGATGGACCAGACGATTCAATTGATTTGATGATGGAAAAATTTACACAAAGAAGAAGATTAATTCATGAAGGATTAAATAGTTTACCTGGAGTAGAATGCAGTTTGCCAGGAGGAGCATTTTATGCATTTCCAAAAGTTATAGGGACTGGAATGGATGGTTCAGAGTTTTGTAAAAGAGCCATGCATGAAGCGGGTGTTGCAATTGTCCCAGGCACAGCATTTGGAAAAACATGCAAAGATTATGTAAGATTTAGCTTTGCTGCATCACAGGATAACATTTCTAACGCATTGGAAAATATCAAAAAAATGTTATTTTAAGCTATGTCTGAATTAGCTTTACCAAAAATTGATAGTTCTATTTTAAATAGAAAAACTGAAATAGTAAAAAATCTTTCAAAATTAACAGATAGAGAAAATGTTCTTAGTGAAGCTGATGAATTAAGACCATATGAAACAGATGCTTTATCAGTTTACACACAAACACCATTAGCAGTAGTGCTTCCAGAAAATACGCAGGAAGTAAGTGAGATATTAAAATATTGTCATAGTGAAAATATTAAAGTTGTGCCAAGGGGTGCAGGTACTGGATTGTCTGGTGGAGCTTTACCTCTCCAAGATGCTATTCTTCTTGGCTTAGGAAAATTTAATAAAATATTAGAAATTGATTACGAAAACAAATGTGTTGTGACACAGCCAGGAGTTACAAATCTAGGAATTACCCATGCAGTTCAAGATAAAGGATTTTACTATGCGCCAGATCCTTCGAGTCAGTTAGCGTGCTCTATAGGTGGAAATGTTGCTGAAAATTCAGGTGGAGTTCACTCTTTAAAGTACGGAACGACTACAAATAATATTTTAGGCGTACAAATGGTTATGATGGATGGAACCATTTGTAGATTTGGAGGAAAATCTTTTGATCAAGAGGGATATGATCTTATGGGTTTAATTTGTGGATCAGAAGGTTTATTGGGAGTTGTCACTGAAGTCACGGTTAAAATTTTAAAAACACCTGAAGTAGTAAGAGCCGCTTTGATAGGTTTTCCATCAATTAAAGAGGGTGGAGATGCAGCTTCAGAAATTATTTCAAGTGGAATAGTTCCAGCAGGAATGGAAATAATGGATAAAGCTTTAATTGAGGCGACAGATAATTTTAGTAAAGCAGGATATCCACGAGACGCAGAATTATTATTAATAGTGGAACTTGATGGTACAGCCTCAGAGGTTAATGAATTGATTAAAAAAGTAGAGGCTATCTGCAAAAAAAACAATTGCTCGAGTCTTAAACTTAGCAATAGTGAAAAAGAAAGACTTTCATTCTGGGCTGGAAGAAAAGCTGCTTTCCCAGCTTGTGGAGCTATGGCCCCTGACTATTATTGTATGGATGGATCTATTCCAAGAGGCAAGCTTGCTGAAGCATTATTAGAAATTAAAAAATTATCAGAAAAATATGAATTACCAGTTGCAAATTGTTTTCACGCAGGTGATGGAAATTTACATCCACTTATTATGTTTGATGGAAATGATAAAGAACAACTTAGAAAAACCGAGGAGTTTGGTTCTGAGATATTAAAAACATGTGTAAGACTTGGTGGAGTAATTACAGGTGAGCATGGTGTTGGTATAGAAAAAAGAGAACTTATGTGTGAAATGTTTAATGATAACGATATTCAACAACAATTGAGTATCAAAAAGTCATTAGATGAAAAAAATTTATTAAATCCTGGAAAAGTTTATCCGATACTTAGAAAATGTGCAGAGGAAGGAAGGGTTCATGTCCACAAAAATAAAGATAAATTCCCGGATCTTCCAAGATTCTAATAACGTTTATTATCCCAAAGATGAGACAGAAGTTTCAGATTTAATTAGGGAACTATATAAACAAGATTCTCCAACAGAAATTATCGGTAATAATTCAAAAAGTTTCATTGGAAATAAAACCCAGTCAGCTAATACTACGTCTTTATCTAAAATTTCAGGTATTATCGATTATAGACCTGAAGAATTGTATATTAAAGTTAAAGCCTGTACACCAATCAATGTAATCGAGCAGGTCTTAAGCGAAAATAATCAAGAGCTAGCTTTTGAACCAATAGACTTTGGGTATATTAAAGAAGGTAAGTCAAATAAAGGGACAATAGCAGGATACTTATCTTGTAACTATGCAGGTTCACGAAGATTTAAAGTTGGTAGTGTGAGAGATCATGTACTAGGTTTTAAGGGAGTTAATGGAAAAGGAGATATAATTAAATCAGGAGGTACTGTTGTAAAAAATGTTACAGGTTATGATTTATCAAAACTTATAGCAGGCTCATTTGGTACTCTTGTTGCCTTAACCGAAATTACGTTAAAGGTTTTACCTAAGAAAGATTCTTCTAAAACTGTAATAATTTATCCTAGTAATTTCGAACAAATTTATGATTTTTTTAATAAACTATCTAGCTCAAGTAGC
>CACFZQ010000036.1:0-4716 GCA_902570835.1 uncultured Pelagibacteraceae bacterium
TTGCACACCTCTTGGCTGTTACTTGTTAATTAAAAAAATTGAACCAAATTTAAGTGGAAAAAAAGCAGTAGTAGTTGGTAGATCAAATTTAAATGGAAAACCAATGACACAACTACTCTTGAAAGAAAATTGCACTGTAACAATTACTCATTCAAAAACTAAAGATCTAAAAGCTGAATGTTTAGAAGCGGATATAATTGTTGCAGCAGTTGGAATACCTGAGCTTGTAAAAGGAGATTGGGTAAAAAAAGATGCAATAGTAATTGACGTTGGAATTAACAAAACTGATAAAGGTATTGTTGGAGATGTTGATTTTGAAGATGTTTCAAAAAATGCAAAAGCTTTAACTCCAGTACCAGGCGGTGTAGGACCAATGACCATTGCTTGTTTACTTAAAAATACTATAGACTGTTTCAAAAGATCGCAAATTTAGCATTTAAATCACTCGCTTTAATCTGTTAGTTTAAGGGGATGAAAAAGCCTAAGCGTCCTTACAGATTTGGTATAATATTTCTCCTGCTTACCGTTCCACCAATTGGTGCCACACAACTTGGTTGGTATTTACATGACAAGCAAACTGGTTTTGACTATGGTATGATTGTAGGTACAGTATCAGTAATATACGCTGCATACTTAATGTATGAAAAAAAATGGAGAGAAGAAGATGAGGATTAGTTTATGGAAAAAATAATATTTTTTGGCTTGGCAATTCCTATTTTAGCGTACGTTCTGTATTTAGGTGGTACTGCAATTATGAAAGGATTTTCAGCAAAGGAGGCAAATAGAGTAGAAAAAGAGGAGTTTAAAAATCAGTCCAATTCAGAAACCATTGGTCAAAGTAAAAATCTAAGTGAAGAGCTATCAAATTTAAATGATTTAAAAGAAAAAGGAATTATTTCTCAAGAAGAGTTTGAAAAGGCAAAAAACAAACTATTAAATAATTAATAGTTAATAATTTTTGTAG
This sequence comes from uncultured Pelagibacteraceae bacterium, assembly GCA_902570835.1. Lineage (GTDB taxonomy): Bacteria > Pseudomonadota > Alphaproteobacteria > Pelagibacterales > Pelagibacteraceae > Pelagibacter. The sequence continues at coordinate 965 of CACFZQ010000036.1, forward strand.
ATTTAAAAAAAAATTCATAAAAGTAAATTGAAAAATTTTTTTAAGAAATGTTAAAAATAAAAACTAATAAAAAAAATATTAGTGCAGAAATAGTTGTAAATTTAAAAGAAATTACAAATAAGGATATCTTTAAAATTAAGAACGCGCTTAACAAGTATGGAATGGTATATTTTAAGCAACAAAAATTAACTTCTAAACATTATATTACGTTTGCTAAACATTTTGGCAAATTAGCAAATTATCCAAGACTAAAAGGATTAAGTAAGAAATTTAAACAAATTACTGTTGTTCAAAGGAAAGCAACAGATAAGGGGCCTAGTTTTGGAGAACAGTTTCATACTGATTCTATTTACACAAAAAAACCACCGAGATTTACAATGCTTTATTCTAAACTAGTTCCTAAAAAGGGTAGAGCAAACACTGAATTTTCCTCTCAATACTTAGCTTATGATTATTTGCCTAAATCAATTAAAAATAAATTACTCAAAGTGAAGGGGAGGTACTCTTCTGAAGGGCCAATTTCAGTTACAACAAGAGAAAGAGTAAAAGAGAAAGGTAGAAAGATTGAAGAATTAAAATCTACTCATAAAATTATAAAAAAGATAAACTCTAAAAATACGATTTATTGCAGTCCCGGACATCTTGTAGGATTTTCTCCAAATTTAAAAAATTCTGAAAAAGTTAAAAAAGAATTATTTAAGCACCAAGTTAAAAAAAAGTTTCAATACTCATTAGAATGGGAAAAAGATCAGTTAGCTATTTGGGACAATAGATCTATGCTCCACCAAGCTACCCCTTTTAAAGGTAATAGAATTATGCATAGAATAACTATATTGTAGTTATAATAATTCGTTTAAGGATTTGACCTCACCAATATTAAATGTAATTGCATCTTCTCTTTTAAATCCATAATTTTCTGCATTTTCTTTAAATCGAACTGGTGGTTCCATAATTGGCTCTAAAGATAAAACAAAAGTCCCCCAATGCATTCCTAATACTTTTTTGCTTTTAAGATCTTTTGCTACATTTAAAGCTTCTTCTGGAGTTGTGTGGTAAATAGTTTTGTCAAACATTGGTTTAAAATTATATGCTCCAATGTTGATCATAGTAAGATCAATCGGACCATATTCTTCTCCTAGTTCTTTATAGATATTTCCATAACCAGTATCACAAGCAAATAAAATTTTTCTGTTTTTATATTCAATTAAAAAATTTCCCCACAAAGTTTTGTTTGTATCTGTTAGACTTCTTTTTGACCAATGAACTGCAGGTAATAAAGTTATTTTTAAATCACTGTTAATGTTTTTGTAATCATACCAATCCATTTCATTTATATCTTCATAACTCTTAAAATATTTTCCAAGGTTGAGTGGAACTAATACTTTTGCATCTTTGTATGGAAAATTTCTAATAGTAGACATGTCTTGATGATCATAATGATTATGAGTTAACAAAAATAAATTTGTTTTTGGAATTTCATTTAGATCTAATGCTGGTTTAGTAAACCTTTTCGGGCCAAATATTAATGGACCTGCATTTTTTGAAAAAACAGGATCGGTAATTATTGTAGTGTTACCTAACTTAATTAAATAAGTAGCGTGTCCAATCCAGGCAATGTAATCATCATTTTTGTATTTTTCCAAATCAGATTTAACTTTATCCTTTTCGACAACATGCTCTTTTGGAAAATTAAGACTAATATTTTTTCTTAATTTACTGAAAGTTCTATAAGAAAATTTCCCTGATCTAGATATTACAACAGGTGAACCCTTAGGATTTCGAAAAGTTCCATCTGATAAGTGGTGATAAGGTTTCTCTTTCATTTTATTAATTTTTTTTTTCCATTAGCCACAAATCATCTCCAGCTAAAAAGTAAATTTTCCCATCAATTGGGTGAACTTGTATGTCTCTAATTCTCCCAATTTTATCTTTAAAAATAACTTCCTCTTGGATTTTAGATGTGTTTGAAAATATTAATTTTCTTAAAGATTTATCTTTGAGAGAAGTAATTAATGCATGACCATTCCACTCTTCAAACTCTTTACCTTTATAAATTGTAATAGCACTTGCAGCGATAGATGGAACCCAATATTGAATGGCTTTTGTAAATCCTGGTTTCCATTTTGGACCAATCTTAGTTCCAGAGTAATTTGTTCCTCCCCATCCTAAAATTTTCCAACCATAATTTTCTCCTTTTTTGGCCTCACCAAACCAATCACCACCTCTTGCTCCATGATTGCTCATATAAATTTTTCCATCAAATTCTGAAAAAGTTAAACCCTGAGGATTTCTAACTCCAATCTGATATATCTCTGGAAGCCATTCTGGCTTCCCTTCAAACTTAGGGTTATCTTTTGGAATACTTCCATCTAAATTAATTCTAATGATACTGCCTGGATGTTGAGTTGGATCTTGCGCAATCATATTCATGCCTCTTTCACCTGTGGAAGCAAATAAATAATTTTCCTTGATAGCAAGTCTTGATCCAAAATGATAGCCAGATTCAATAGGTGGATTTGCTTGAAATATATTTTTAAAATTTAAAGAATTCTTATTTAAATCTGCTTTTGCAATTGAGGTACTGGTTTTCCAATCTCCTCTATTTTCTGAATATGAAATCCATAATTTTTTATCTTTATGAATAATGTCTAAAAGACCACCCTGACCATGAACAAAATAGTTTAAATTATGTTTAACTTCATAAATATTTTTTGAAACTATGTTTATTATTTTAATTTTGCCACCTTTTTCTGTAACAATTAATTCTTCACTATTAATGAAACTTGAACCCCATGGTTCACTAAAAGACCCTAATTTTTCAAAATTATAATTTTTAGAATTTGCAGTAGAGGAAATTAAAATAAGAAAAAATATATAAATAAATTTTTTCACTTTATGAAAGCTTAGATCTACCACCATCTACCGCTATAACTTGACCAGTGATCCAAGAACTATCTTCTGTAAGTAAAAATTTAGCAAGTGATGCTGAATCTTTTCCTTCCCCTAATCTTTTTAATGGATGAGCTTTTGCAATACCTTCCGCTAAAGCAGCATTTTTTAACATAGGTTCAGCAATTTTAGATTTTGTTAAGCTTGGTGCCACACAATTTACCCTTATATTTGGAGCAAATTCTGCAGCTAAAGAAACAGTCAAACCCTCAACAGCTGCCTTTGCTGAAGCAATAATTGCATGATTGGTGAAGCCTCTTTGTGCTGCAACAGTTGAAAACATTACAATTGAACCTTTATTTTTTTTTAAACTTTCTTGATACCCCTTGATAGCTTCAACAGCAGAATAAAGATTAAGTTTCATGCACTTTTGAAAATCTTGCTCATTAATCATTCTAAGAGGTTTTAAATCAATAGATCCTATACAGTAGGCTAATCCTTTAATTTCAGAAATATCTGATTTAACTTTTTCTATAAATCCATCCTCCAAAACATCCGCAACAGTATGTGAACACCCAAGCTTTTCTACAATTGGAGCAAGTTCGCTTTCATTTCTTGCAACTAAATGAATATCGTTTCCAGAGTTTTTTAATTGTTCCGCTAAACTTGATCCAATAGAACCTGTCGCACCAAAAATTATATATTTTTCTGACATAAAAAATTTAATTAGTTATATTTAACTATGAAGTTATTTTTTATACTTGGTAATCAATTATTTCCAATAAAATACCTAGACCGCTTCAAAAAAGACCACCTATTTTTTATGGCTGAAGATAAGGGTTTATGCACTTATGAGAAGCATC
>CACFZQ010000037.1:0-4429 GCA_902570835.1 uncultured Pelagibacteraceae bacterium
CTACATCAATAGTTGCTTGATCACATAATTTACCCTCATGATATAATCCTATAACCAGTCTACCATTAAGAACTATCACTTGGTCTTCTGCTAAGTTTTCACCATCACAAAAGTAATCTCTGTTCACATATCTTGGAAAATCTCTTTTTTGACAGGGACTTTTAATTGTTATTACATAAAATTCTTTTTCAATATCAATAAATTGATGTTTCATTTTTTCGACTTTTGCATACTTCATAACATCACAGGAACAAGGAATACAACATTGATAGTAATTACCACAAATTTTTTTGTCAGTTTCAACTTCACTCATATAAACTTTTTGAGGTCTGGCATTTGGATCGATTAAGGAACCTGATACGGCACAATATAATTTATTGAACTCGACAAAATCTTTATAAGTTAAATCTTTTTTCTTTATAATATGACTAAAAAACTTAGGACCTGCAGCATTTCTATTTTTGTCTGGAAATATTTCTAACCAATTACTAATTAATTCCTCATAATAATTTCTTTCATTAGCAAAAGAATTTGTATTAGCAAATAAAGTAAAAAATAAAGTTAGAATGATAATTAAATTTTTTTTCATTAATTATTTTTGTTTTACCTCTATTGTCTGGTTTAAATTTTTAATAACATAATTATCAGTTTTGCCATTTGTCCAAGTAACCTCAAATTTAAGGTTTTTTTCATTTTTTCTAACTCCATAATGTGCCACTGGTTCCATTTGACATAAATATCCAGATCCAGCATCAATGGTTTTTGAATGTGTTCTCAAATTAGATTTAAGAGTAACTGTTGCACCTCTTGCAGGAGCTCCAAACTTGTTAAGAGGTTTAATCCTTATGTAATTAGTATCTTTTATATTAGCCTTATAGAGGGTTAATGGTTGATAACCAGACTCTCCGTGAGAAATAAGTAATTCAAGAATTCCATCGTTATCTATATCAGCAACAGCTGCACCAGTACCTAAACCATTAGTCTCTAATGCATTATTGATTTTAATGGGTTGAAAAACTCCATTATCTAAAATTTTAAATAACTTGTTAGGTTCTCCAATATTATTCATAAATACTTCGTCATAACCATCGTTATCAAAATCTGCTGAGATAACAGTTCTAATTCTTGAAGGTTCACTAAAGTTTTGATCTGCAATATCTTTAAATTGATTACCATCTAATACAAAGGCACGGTGAGGTCCTTCCCAATTCGAAGTTAAGATATCTAATTGACCACGGTATAAAATATCACTTAGAGCAGTTCCTCTTCCATTTTCAAAAAGATCTTCAACTTGATAATCTTTTGTAAGTTCAACAAATTCTCCTTCTTGATTATAATACAGAAAGTTTTCACCTCTCTCGTTTGCTGCAAATATATCTGATCGACCTGACAATATGTTTCCAGATATAACAGCTCTTCCACCTGTAATTTTATCTATGCCAAGCTCTTTTGCTTTATCAACAATTCTCCGTCCTTCTTTTTCATAAAATCTGGTCGGACCACCATAATTTGCAACGTAAATTCCGTATGCTCCATCTCCATTTCGATCAACACAAACTACAGAACGACCTGCTGTAAGGTTCAGATTTTCTTGATTGATTTCAAGTTCAAATAAATCAATAAATTTATTGTCATTGATGTCGAGTAATCGATCTGAGTATTTTTTTTCACCACTATAAGTATCAGTATTTAGAAAGTAAATTTCTTCAAATCCATCTTGATCAATATCGCAAGCAGCAACCCCAATTGTTCTACGATCTTTATCTAAGAATATTTTCTGATCTACTTTGTTTAATAAAACACCTTTTCTATATTTTAAGGCTAAATTATTAAATCCAAATCCAGTAACTATAAATTCATAATCATCATCTTGATTGATATCAGTTACTGAAATTCCATAACTTAAACGAGGAGGATTATCTAAAATTTGATATGTAATATCCTCAAAAAACTCATTTGCTTTTACAAGGTTAGTAAAAAAAACAAAAAGAATAATATAAATTAATTTTTTCATTAGTTAGCTTTAATAATAGTGATTAATTAAATTTAATGAAAGTGAAATAAAATCTTAATATCGTGTAAGAAGCAAAGGTTTTTTAATTTTTGTTTTTTTGTTCTTATTTTTTTTATCGTAATATTTCTTAATAGCATAAGCTGCAAGAGCACCACCTACCAATGCATACTTTAACAATTTTAATTTAACTAATGTTTTAATCATGATCCAATATCATATTTTTCTAATAAGAAATTGATTAATAAATTGTAAATGAATGCAAAACTAAAAATATAAAACAGAAAAATTGCTGCCTTAGAATTAAATATGTATCCAGTTGAAGTTAAAAGAACCAAGAAAAAGCTTATCGTTAAAGCAAGCTTAGATAGCGCTTTTTTCTTAAAATGAGATTTAATAACTTTTTCCTTCATATATACTTTTAACTAAAATACCTAATATACCAATGAATTTTAAAAAATATATATGGAAATGTAGATTGTTAGTTTTAAATACTCCAAATTACACAAATGAAGAGTATAAAAATTCAAAAAATATTTATCAAAAACACATAAAAGAATTTCACAAACGATTTATCAAATTAGTTACAAGATTAGACAAAGCTAAAAAATTTAGTGTTAGTTTAATTGGCTTTGATGGAACTGAAAAAGCTAGGTTTGATACAATAAATTTTAAAAAGATATTTACTTTGGTTGATAAAATGCCAATGAATAAAATGATTAAAGATAAAAGTTTTAAACCTTTAAATCTTTCATTATTTTCTGATTATAGACCTGAGACAACTTTACATGGTTTAGGTTTTAAGAATAAAGAGAAGGCGCTTTTTACAGTTGAAGCGATTAAAAAAAGATCAATTAAGTATCAAGTAAATGTTATTGCAACTATGCTTGGAAGAGCAAAAAATCATCCTAACAAAACTAAAGATATGGATGATGCAATAAGGATCTTTGACAAATGGATGAAAGATTATAAGAAAATTAAAATAAACAAATAATGATATTTAACGATTGAGTTTTTAGATATATTTTTTAAATAAATATTTAAAGTTATTTGTAGGAATTGTCCTTGTGGGTCTTATTTTGTTTTCTCTATATATAAGTTTAAAGGCAAATAATAACTCTAAATAGACCTCTTATTTTGAATATTAAATTTTTGTGAATACCACGTATGCATATTGCCTACTTGTATTATCCACCTAAAACAAGTAAGCACAAATCGCTTAAATAATTGTTATGAATTTTTTTCCAGCACTTGCAGACTTTGTTCTTAAAAGAAGAATTGTTGTTATTATATTTGGTTTTTTGGTTGCATTAGGGTTGATGGCGGGTGCGCCAAACCTTAATTTCGATACAGACGCTAGAGTTTTTTTTGATAAAAATAATCCTGACCGTATTGCTCTTGATAATTTTGAGGCAGCGTATTCAAAAGATGATAACTTAATTTTTGTTATATCTCCAAAAGACAAAAATGTTTTTAGTGCTGAAACTTTGAAAGCGGTAGGTGAATTAACAGAAGAAGCTTGGCTACTTCCTTATGTAAGAACTGTAAACTCTTTAACTAACTATCAAAATAGTTATGCCGAAGAGGATAGTCTTGTTGTGGAAGATTTGATTACCGAAATTGATAATATTTCACCTGAAGATGTCTCAAACGCAGAAAAGGTAGCTAAATCTCGAATTGAACTCAAAAATACTTTTATCAATAAAGATAATTCAATCACACAGGTTAATGTTCTGTTTCGACTTCCAGGCAAAAACGCCATTGTTGAGGTGCCTTTTGTTATGGGAGAGGCTAAAAAATTAAAAGAAAAATTTGAGGCGAACAATCCAAACATAGAAGTTAGGATGGTTGGTTTTGTACCGCTTAATAACCAATACAGCGAGTCTGGTCAGGACGACTCTGCTACCCTAACTCCATTGATGATTGTTGTTACATTAGTTTCAGTTGCAATCATTCTAAGAAGTATTTTTGGAGTTGGTTTAATATTTATCATTATCATTTTATGTGCTGGATCATCATTGGGTGCTTTAGGTTGGTCTGGAACGAATATTAATAATGCAACCGTTGTTGCACCATTGATGGTAATGACTTTAACAGTTGCAAGTGCAGTTCATATCTTATCATCTGTTCGTCAAACAATGATGATTACTCCAGATAGAAACGAGTGGGTGAGAACAGCGATTATTGATCATGGACCTGCAATCACTGTTGCTTGTCTTACAACAGCTATAGGATTTCTATCTTTGAATTTTTCTATCTCTCCTCCTTTTAGACAACTTGGAAATATTGTCTTTGTTGGGGTAATAGCTGCTCTTTTTTATACTCTTTCAATGCTTCCAGCATTGATCAGTTTATTACCAATGAAAAAAATTAGTTCGCAAGCTTATATGGATAAAAGCATGTCTGGATTAGCAGAGT
>CACFZQ010000038.1:0-4316 GCA_902570835.1 uncultured Pelagibacteraceae bacterium
GCTGCTGGAAAAGTTTTAATTGAAGGTAAATTATCTGCAGAAGAAGTTGCCAAAAAAGCAATTAAGGTTGCAGCAGATATATGTGTTTTTACAAATGAAAATGTTAGAATTGAAAAAATATAATGGATAATTCAAACGTAACACCTTTGCATCCTAAAGAAAAAACTCAAAAAGAAGAAGCTTCTTTAGTAAGCGCTCTTTCACCAAGAGAAATAGTTTCAGAATTAGATCGTTTTGTTGTTGGACAAAATAAAGCAAAAAAAGCTGTTGCTGTTGCATTAAGAAATAGATGGAGAAGACAGGCTTTAAAAGGTGAAATGAAAAATGAAGTTTTACCAAAAAATATTTTAATGATTGGACCAACTGGGGTTGGTAAAACAGAAATTTCTAGAAGACTCTCTAAATTGGCAGAAGCCCCTTTTGTTAAAGTTGAAGCAACTAGATTTACAGAAGTTGGTTATGTAGGAAGGGATGTTGAACAAATTGTTAGAGATTTAATTGAAATTGCAATTGCAATGGAAAAAGTAAAGAAAAGAAAAGAAGTTCATGCTCAGGCCCAGAAAGCTGCTGAAGAAAAAGTATTAGACGCTTTGGTAGGAAAAAAAGCAAGTCTTGCGACAAGAGAAAGTTTTAGAAAAAGATTAAGGAATGGTGACTTAGATGACAATGAAATAGAGATAGCTGTTAGCGATACAGGTTCTAACGGTGCATCTTTTGAAATCCCAGGCATGCCAGGTGCTAATGTTGGCATGATAAACATTGGAGAAATGATCGGCAAATCTATGGGTAACAAAGAGAAGAAGAGGAAAATGACAGTTAAAGAGTCACATGAAATTTTAATTAATGATGAGTCAGACAAACTAATTGAACAAGATAAAATTGTTAAAGCTGCTAAACTATCAACAGAAAATAACGGTATAGTATTTTTAGATGAAATAGACAAAATTTCCGCAAGGACTGATCGGGTTGGTGGTGATGTGTCTAGAGAAGGTGTGCAAAGAGACTTGTTACCTCTAATCGAAGGAACAACAGTGAATACTAAACATGGGCCAATTAAAACTGACCATATTTTATTTATTGCATCAGGTGCTTTCCAACTTGCAAAACCATCTGATCTGCTACCAGAATTACAAGGAAGATTGCCGATAAGAGTTGAACTAGAAGCTTTAACTAGTGAAGATTTTAAAAGAATTTTAAAAGAACCAGACTATAGTTTAATAAAACAATATGTAGCTCTTTTAAAAACCGAAAATGTAGAGCTTGAATTTTCTGATGATGGCATTGATACAATTGCAAATATTGCATCAGAGGTAAATGCAACAGTAGAAAATATTGGAGCAAGGAGATTACATACAATTATTGAAAAAATTTTGGATGATATTAGTTTCACAGCAACAGACAAAGCTGGAGAAAAAATTATAATCAACAAAGAATATATTAATAAAAATCTTGATAACTTAGTAAAAGATACTGATCTTTCTAAGTTTATTTTATAGATCTTTTCTTTTTTAAATAAATGTAAAAAGCGCCACTGCCACCATCTTCTATTTTGGCATCTTGTATATCGTTTATAACTTTCATTAAATTTTGATTATTATTAATAAATTCAGGTACTGAATATTTTAAAATACTTAGATCTTTTGAAACATAAGGATCTTTTTCAACATTAGAATGAATACCCTTTCCAGTAACAACAATTAATTTACTTACGCCTTCTTCAAATGCTTTTAATATACATTGTTCTATAGCATTATTTGCTTGTTCAAGGGTATATCCATGAAGATCTATAGATCTTACTTTTAAACGATTTTTTTGTTTAGGTTTAAAATCTTTGTCTACAATTTTATCTTTACTTGAAATAAAATTTTGCCAATCTTTTTTATCTTTGTCTGAAATGTTATCGTTCAATTACGTTAAAATATTAACTAGCTGCCAATTAGGGTTCGCAGAAGTAGTATCTCTAGAAAATACCCATGTATCATAAATCTTTTTAATTTTTTCAGGATCTCCAGATACAATTTTTTTTTCTTTGTCTCTAATACAAGTGATCACCTCAGCTATAAAATCAACTGTTACATTTAGAATATTTCCAATTCTTTTATGTTCTTTTATTTCAGCTTTATTTACTCCAATAAAAGTTATTTCAGCAACATGGCCTCTTTTTGCTCTTTCTTTTAATGCATCATCAAATTGATTATAAATATCATTATTTAATAAAGGTTTGGCATTTGTAATTTTATTATCGTTGTCGCTAAAATCAGTTATAATTGTTTCATAAGCAATTTTAGCACCTTTTATAAATTCTTTTTTAGCCTCATCATCAAATTTATCACTAGTTTTTTTATTTTGATCGACCTTAATTTTTTTTAATACCTCTTGAAATTGTGCTGGAGATTTTCCCTCATATCCTGTTCTTTTGCCAAGAATACCCCTCAATCTTAAATAAATAAATCCTGCTATCATTGCAAGCAAAATAATATCGATGTATTCAAAACTGTAATTCATATCTAGATAGTAATTACTCTATTGATTAATTTCAACCAGCAATTTAGATTAAGGACAAATGAACTCAATATTATTAATAATCATTTTAATTCCTGTTATTGAGATTTACCTTTTTATTAAAATAGGAGCTCAAATTGGAGCATTAACAACTATTTTGTTAATCTTTATTACAGCTGTTCTTGGTGTGTATTATGCTAGATATGAAGGATTGAACACCTTGAAAGCTGGTTTTGTTCAATTAAGTAAAAAAGAAACTCCAACCTATGAAGTAATATCGGGAGCCGCAATTGCTTTTGCTGCCTTACTTTTAATCATCCCGGGGTTTGCAACAGATTTATTGGGGTTTTTTTTAATATTTCCAATTACCAGGAAAATTATTTTAAATAAATTTTCAAAAAAGTTTTCTTCAAAAAAAAATACAAAAAATAATTTTATAGATGGAGAGTTTGAAGATATAGATGAACACGATGTCAAATAAATACGAAATACTAGGAAAATATATTAAAGATCTTTCAAGTGAAACACCAGATGTAGAAACCTATTTGTTTGTTAGAGATATTATAAATAAATATCAATTGGGAATTGATATAAATTCTAAAGCTTTAAAAAATAAAATGATAGAAATAAACACAACATTTAAATTTGAGGACAAACAAGAGAATAAAAAAAAATCATATTTTGAAATAGTTTATTCAACAATAATAAAACTTCATAATGAAATAAAAGATAAGAAAGAATTAGAAAAAATTATTTTGTGTGATGTTCAAACAGAAATTTATCCATATTTAGAAAAAGCTCTTTTAGATTTGCTGCATAATTCGGGTTATCCTGGTATAAAATTTGAAAAAAAAGTTGATTTTGAAAATTTATACAAACAAAAATTTAATTAAAATAATTTTTCTTTAAATAAGTTTTTAAATATTCTTTATGTTTTTTTATTTCTTCATTTGAAGGTAAAATTACTTTTTTATAATATTCAATTTTAAAACTTTGATTTTTCTCTGCCTCTAAATTATCTTTTAAATCTAATGTTGGTTCTTTTTGATCAATTAAATTAATATAAACTTTTGCTAATAGGTCACAGTCTATTAATGCAGTGTGATATGTTCTTCTAGAGTTGTCTATTCTAAATCTTTTACATAAAGCGTCTAAACTAACTTGAGAGCCTGGATACTTATTTCTTGCTAATGTCAACGTATCAACAATTTCATTTTGTATTTTATTTTGTCCAATCAATTGTAATTCATTGTTTAAATGAGCTATATCAAATTCTGCATTATGAATAACAAGTCTTTTATCTTTAATAAATTTCAAAAAATTATCTATCACTTCGCTGAATTTTTTTTGCTTTGATAGAAATTCATCAGAATAACCGTGTACTTCAAAAGCTTTTTCAGAAACTTTTCTTTCAGGATTGAGATAGCAATGAAATTTATTTTGGGTAGGGATTAAATATGTATACCATTTAAAATAAATGATCAGAAAAGGAAAAGTATCTCGAAAAACAAAAGAAACCAGCATCAATGTTGAACTAAACATTGATGGTAAAGGTAAATACCAGATTGATACTGGAATAGGTTTTTTGGATCATATGCTTGAACAATTATCAAAGCATTCATTAATAGATCTAAAAGTTAAAGCAAAAGGTGATACTCATATCGATCTTCACCACACTACAGAAGATACAGGAATTGCAATTGGAGAAGCTTTAAAAAAAGCTGCAAAGAAATTTATAGGAATTAAAAGATATGCTCACAGAGTTATTCCTATGGATGAAACATTAACTAGAGTTGCAATTGATGTTTCGAACA
>CACFZQ010000039.1:0-4198 GCA_902570835.1 uncultured Pelagibacteraceae bacterium
TTGCAGATTTTTCATCAGAATTTGATATTTCTTTAGATGTTTCTTCTTTTGTTTTAATTTCATTTTTTTCTTCTTGCAGTAGCTGTTTTCTAAATTCAAAATTTTTGTCTTTTATTTCAGCATTTTCTTCTTGTTTATCTGTAGTTATATTTTCATTTAATGTTAATTGAGCTTCACTTGCATTGAGTGGTTTGTAAAACCAAACTTTTTCACATGATCCACATTGTAGCTCACGACCTTCATTGGGAATTAACGAACTATCAATTTTGAATTGTTTCTTTTCGCAAGGACAAGTAATTATCATGACTCGATATATAACAGATTTTACTCAAAATTCTTTTAATTTAGGCTTCTTTATACATTGAAATTATCAATAACTACTGTATTAGTACTTCGTTCGGAGTGTAGCGCAGCCTGGTAGCGCATCTGGTTTGGGACCAGAGGGTCGCAGGTTCGAATCCTGCCACTCCGACCATCAATTATGAAAAAAGCAATTATTTACTTACCAAATAAAAATCCAATGCAATCAGGATTAGCAAAAAATGATAAATGGATTTTAGAATTTAAAACTAAAGACCCTACAAAAAATCCTTTAATGGGCTGGGAAAGTTCATCAGATACATATACAGAAATAAAATTAGAATTTTCAACTAAAGAATTAGCTATAATCTTCGCAAAAAAGAAAAAAATTGATTTTGAATTAATTGAACCAAGAAAAAGAAAGACTGTAAAAAAATCATACGCAGATAATTTTCTGAAATAAAAAATGTTTAAATTTTTCACAGAAAAAAATTGGTTTATTTGGTCTTGGGTAGGTTCATTTATAATTCTTTCATCACTTTGGGTTCAAGTTGAGATAGATGTAAAAATAAATGAATGGTTTGGTGTATTTTATGACATGATACAAAAAGCACTTGCAGAACCAAACGCTGTTTCAATTGATGAATATTTTGCTAGTTTGTTTTCATTTATTACATTGGCTGCTATGTATATAGCTGTTTATGTAGCAATTAGTTTCTTTACAGCTCATTACTTATTTAGATGGAGAACATCAATGGTTGAGTGGTATCATTCTGTTTATGACAAAGCCCGTAAAATTGAAGGTGCTTCACAAAGGGTTCAAGAAGATACAATCAAATTTACAAGAATTATGGAAGGATTAGGCACAAGTTTAATAGAGTCAATAATGATTTTGATTCAATTTATTCCTATTTTATTTGGCTTAAGTGTTGGTATACCCATTTTCTTTTTTGGTGAATGGGAATATGGTTTAATAGTAGGTGCTTTAATTTGGACGATAGGGGGAACTATTTTTTTAATAGTGCTTGGTTTAATATTAAGGTTAGTTGGTATTGAATACGATTTACAAAAACAAGAAGCTGCATACAGAAAAATATTAGTTATAGCAGAGGATGATGGCAGTGTAAGACCTAAAACTATCGATGAATTATTTGATAATGTCCGTCAAATTCATTTTTTAAGTTACCTAAGATACTTATATTTTAATATTGGTAGAATTGCATATTTACAAGCTAATGTTTTATCTGCCTATGTTTTTTTAGCTCCTGCTATTGTAGCTGGTGTGGTTACTTTAGGTGTTATGCAACAAATTATAAGAGCTTTTGGTAGAGTTGAAGGATCTATGCAATATTTGTTAAAAGCTTGGCCAACAATCATAGAACTTGCCAGTGTCTATAAACGTTTAAGAGAATTTGAAACCAAGATTAAACATGAAGATTTAATTGATGAAAAAATTTAATGACCATAGAGAAAAAATTTGTAGATCAGTTAGTTAATGTAACATCAAAAGCTGCATTAGCATCATCATTTCTTGTTGGAAAAAAGGATAAAATCGCAGCTGATAAAGCGGCTGTAGACTCAATGAGAGCAAATCTTAATGAATTAGATATACGAGGAGAGATAGTAATAGGTGAGGGTGAGTTAGATGAAGCTCCTATGTTATATATTGGAGAGAAACTAGGGACAAGAAATGGCCCAGAATTCGATATAGCTGTTGATCCTTTAGAAGGTACCAATTTTGCTGCCAACAATCTTCCTGGCGCATTGTCAGTTATAGCTGTAGCCGAAAAAAATAATTTATTAAAAGCACCCGAAACTTATATGGAAAAAATTTCAACCAAAGTAAAAGAAAAAAATGTTGTTGATTTAGATTATTCAGTCAAAAAAAATATTTTTAATTTGAGTGAATATTTAAATAAAAAACCAGAAAATTTAACTGCATGTATTATGGATAGGCCAAGACATAATGAAATAATTAAACATTTAAAAGAATTAAACGTTAATATTAAATTAATTACAGATGGAGATGTTTCTGGTGCTTTATTAGTAACTGATGATAAACATGAAGTTGATATTTTTTTAGGTATCGGAGGTGGACCAGAAGGAGTTCTTGCTGCAACAGCCTTAGATACATTTGAATGTAGCTTTCAAGGAAGATTCTTATTTAACACAAAAGAAGATAGAAGAAGAGCTAAAATTATGGGAATAAAGAATCTGAAAAAAAAATACGAATTAAATGAAATTGTTTCTAGTGACTCTATATTTTGCGCAACAGGAATTACCACTGGTGATTTAGTATCTGGTATAGAAATACAAAATAAAGAATTTATTTCAGAGACGCTAGTAACGCATAAATCTTCAGGAATAAAAAAGGTAATAAAACTAAAACAAAAAATTTGACGATTAACTTGATTAATTATCTAATTTACAATAAAAAGCAGCTTCTGGTCCCTTCGTCTATCGGTTAGGACACGTGGTTTTCATCCTCGAAAGAGGGGTTCGATTCCCCTAGGGACCGCCATTTATGGATTATACTGTCTACATGATAGTCACAAAAATAAACAATAAGATAATATCTTATGTTGGTTATACCAATAATATTGCTAAACGTCTTAAATTGCATAATTCCTCAAAAGGTGCAAAGTTCACAAAGGGAAAAAAATGGAAGTTAATTTATAGTAAAAAATTTTCTACAAAAAATTTAGCCATGAAATACGAATTTTTACTAAAAAAAAATAGAAAAAAAAGAAATTCTTTAAAATCAAAATATATTTAAAATGAAAATATCTATATTGTTACCTTACAAAGAAAACTATTCAAAAATTTATGCTGGTGCTGTTTCAATTTTTGTTAATTCTACCTCCAAAATAAGTAAATTCAAAAATCAAATTACTATTTATGGTTCAACAGATTATATCAAGATACTGTCTAAGAATTATAAAAATATTTTATTAAAAAAAAGTTTTTTAAAAAGTCAAAGTAAAGATTATGTTGAGAAATTTTTAGAAATTCAAAAAAAAGATAAAGCAGATATAATTGAAGTCCATAACCGACCAACATATATTGAGAGTTTAATTAATCTTAAAACAAACATAGTTTTATATTTTCATAACGATCCTATTACAATGTCAGGATCAAAAACTGTAAAAGAGCGAATTTTTTTATTAAATAATTGCGAAAAAATTATTTTTAATAGCGAATGGTCTAAAAAACAATTTTTACTAAAGTTAGATAGTTTTTATCATAAGTCAAAAAAATTAGAGGTAATACTTCAATCAGTAAATAAAATTCCCATAAATTTTAAAAATAAAAAGAAATTAATTGTATTTGTTGGGAAATTAAATTCAGCTAAAGGATATGATATTTTTGCAGAAGCAATTATTAGAATTTTAAACAAATATAGCGAATGGAATGCTGTTGTTATTGGAGATGAACCTAGAGAAAAAATAGAATTGCATCATAAAAATTTAAAAAATTTAGGTTTTACTAATCATGATAAAGTACTAAAGACATTTGAAAAATCTAGTATAGCAGTTGCTTGTTCAAGATGGGAAGAACCTTTTGGCAGGACAAGTTTAGAAGCATCAAGTAGAGGCTGTGCTGTGATTATTTCAAACAGAGGAGGTTTGCCTGAAACTATTACTAATGGTTTAATTTTAAAAAAAATAACTTCAGCAGAACTATTTTTATCAATTGAAAATTTAATTCTAAATAAAAAGAAACTAAAAAAATTACAATTTGAAGCTTATAAAAATTTTTTTTTAACAGACAGATATTCTTCAAAAAAAATTGATAACTATAGAGAAAAAATTTTCAGAGAGAACAAAAACAAAAGTTTAATTTTAAAAACACAAAAAAAACCTTAAAATTTTGCATATAACAAATTTTAACGAAAGAC
>CACFZQ010000040.1:0-3879 GCA_902570835.1 uncultured Pelagibacteraceae bacterium
AAATAGTGTAATGGGGCTTTTGTTAGCAGTAGAGTCAGGGGTAGGATTGGCTGCACTTCCAGAATATTTAGTATTAAATTCAAACAACGTAATTAAAGTACTTCCTAAAGTAGAGGGGCCAATAACAGAAGCGCACTTTGTTTATCCTCAGTCATTAAAAAATACTGCTAGAGTCCAAGCATTTAGAAATTTCTTATTTAGTAAAATCGGCGACTGGAAATAAAAATTTCCTATATTTAGATTTAGCAATAATAAAAAAAGTATTGAAATACGCGTCAATTTGTGAGATTGATAATCATTCGCATTGAGAATAATTCTCATTCTCAAACAAACTAGGGTAAAGAAAAAGATACAAATGAAAAAAGTGGATGGTTAAAATTTTTATTAATGTGTGTTCAAAGATGGATCAATTTAGAAACTCAAAAAAAAATTACAAAATTTAATGTAGAACGATCATGGATAGTAAGACAATTTCAAAATGAATACAATCCAACTCATTGGCATAATGGACATATTTCAGGAGCAGGTTTTTTAAAATTACCTAAAAGTTTTGGAGATCATACACAAAAAGGTAAAGATACAGATTATTCAGGTGGAAAATTACAATTAATTCATGGCTCCAGAATGTTTTTATGCGATTCTACACTAACTATCAAACCTGAAGTTGGAGATTTTTATTTTTTTCCAAATTATTTAATGCACACTGTTTATCCTTTTAAAAACACTGATGAAGAAAGAAGATCTATTTCATTTAATGCAACTATAGACAATAATATCTACGATGTTTATGGAGGAAATTAAAAAACAAAAAAATGTTCTAGGCGAAGATCTAGAAGAATGCTCCAATGATCCATTAACAGGTTGGTTTCGCGATGGTTGTTGTAACACTGACGAGAATGATCATGGACTTCATACAGTTTGTGCTAAAGTTACTACCGAATGCTTAGAGTGGATGAAAGAAGCAGGTAACGATTTAATTACTCCACATCCTGAATTTGGGTTTCCAGGTTTAAAAGATGGAGATGGATGGTGTCTGTGTGCTAGTTGGTATGCAAGAGCAGTTGAAGCCGGTAAAGGATGTCCAATATTTTTGAAAAGAACCCACGAAAACACTCTTAAATATGTGCCTATTGAAACTTTAAAAAAGTTTGCAATAGATTTGTCCTAATTTACATATTTCCATATCTTGGTCCGCCACCACCTTCTGGTGTCACCCAAGTTATGTTTTGTGAAGGTTCTTTAATATCGCAAGTTTTACAGTGAATACAATTTTGCGAATTAATTACAAACTTATTAACATCATTTTCTCTCTGCACTTCGTATACTCCAGCAGGACAATATCTTTGTGCAGGTTCATCAAATTTTTCTAAAGTGTATTTAATTGGTAAATCAGGATCTTTAAGTTGTAAGTGAACAGGTTGATTGTCAGCATGGTTAGTTCCTGTAAGATAAACTGAACTAGTTTTATCAAAAGTTATTACATTATCGTACTTTGGATAATCAATTTTGGGCATTTGACTTGCAGGTTTTAATGTTTCATGATCTGCATGTTTGTGTTTAAGAGTGAACGGAAGCTTTCCTCTAAACAAAATTTGATCAATACCTGTAAAGATAATCCCCAAAATTAATCCCCAACTAAAACTAGGTTTTACATTTCGGGCCTCAAATAATTCTTTATATAACCAGCTATTTTTAAATTTATCTTCATAATTAGATAAATCTTTATTTTCTTTTAAGTGTTCTTGAATAGTTTCAGCTGCAATCATTCCACTTTTCATTGCAGTATGAGAGCCTTTAATTTTAGGCATATTTAATGTACCAGCATCACATCCTACTAGTAAGGCACCTGGCATAAACATTTTAGGTAAACTTTGAAATCCTCCCTCGATTAATGCTCTTGCGCCATATGAAATTCTTTTTCCTCCCTCTATTATTTTTTTAATTGCTGGATGAGTTTTAAATCTTTGAAACTCATCATATGGAGATAAATGTGGATTTTTGTAATCTAATCCTATTACATAGCCTAAAAACACTTGTTTATTTTCAGCGTGATACATAAAGCTTCCACCGTAAGTATTGTTATCAAGTGGCCATCCAGCTGTATGCATTACTAGTCCTTCTTCATGATTTTTTTCTTCTATTTCCCAAATTTCCTTAAAACCAATTCCATATTGCTGGGGATCTTTTCCTTTACTCAGTTCAAATTTTTGAATTAATTGTTTTCCTAGATGACCTCTGCAACCTTCAGCAAAAACTGTAACTTTTCCTAAAAGCTCAATGCCTGGTTCAAAGCTATCTTTTTTGTTGCCCTCTTTATCTATACCCATATCTTGGGTAGCTACTCCTTTAACAGAGCCGTCATCATTATATAAAATTTCACTTGCTGGAAAACCTGGAAAAATTTCTACACCCAAAGCTTCTGCTTGTTCAGCTAACCATCTACATAAGTTAGCTAAACTAATAATATAATTTTTATGATTTTGTTGAACTGCTGGCAAAAGCCAAGTTGGCCAACTTAAAGATTTTGTTTTTCCTAAGAATAAAAATTTTTCTTTTGTTACTTTTGTTTTAATTGGTGAGTTAAGTTCTCTCCAGTTAGGTAATAACTCATCTAGAGCTTTTGTTTCAAAAACATTCCCACTCAAAATATGCGCTCCTATTTCTGAAGCTTTTTCGAGCAAACAAACATTTAAATTTGAATCTAATTGTTTTAATTTAATTGCAGTTGCTAATCCTGATGGGCCACCACCAATGATTACAACATCATATTCCATAGATTCTCTAGACATAATCTAATTTTTAACTGTAAGGGTTATTTTTGTATAGTGTTTAATTTGTTCAGCTCTTCCATGAACTGAGGCAAAGCTTCAAAGAGATCTGCTTCAAGACCATAATCAGCCACACTAAAAATTGGAGCTTCACCATCCTTATTAATTGCAACAATAACTTTACTTTCTTTCATACCCGCTAAATGCTGAATTGCGCCTGATATTCCAACAGCTATGTATAAATCTGGCACAACAACTTTTCCAGTTTGCCCAACTTGATGATCATTGCTTATATAACCTGCATCAACTGCAGCTCTTGATGCTCCAATAGCTGCCCCAAGCTTATCAGCAATTTCTGTAATTAATTTAAAGTTATCTCCACTTTGCATTCCTCTTCCGCCTGATACAACAATTCTAGCTGTACCAAGTTCAGGTCTATCAGATTTAATTTCTTCTCTTTTTACAAATTTTGTATTTGAAAATTCTTCACCAGCATCAATTTTCTCAATTGGTGCTGAGCCTCCTGAGCTTTCACAAGGTTCAAATGAAGTTGGTCTAATAGTTACACATTTTTTTGCATCATTACTTTTAACTGTTGCAAAAGCATTTCCAGCATAAATTGGTCTAATAAAAGTATCAGATGATATTACTTTTATAATGTCACTAACTTGTGAAGTATCAAGATGAGCTGCAATCCTTGGCATTAAATTTTTACCGAATGTATTTGCTGAACAAATAATATGAGAATAATTTTCTGCTAGTTTAACCACAACTGGAGCAAAATTTTCTGCAGTGAAATTTTCATAGTGTGGAGCTTCAATACTTAACACTTTTTTAATTACTGGAAGTTCAGATAGCTGCTTTGATGCCTCTGCACTATTATTTCCAATTATCACTGCGTGAACTTCACTATCAATTTGTGAAGCAGCTGTAGCTGCATTTAATGTAAACGGTCTTAACTCTTTATTATTATGTTCTGCTATAAGTAATACTGCCATTATATTACCTTTGCCTCATTTTTTAATTTTTGAACTAATTCTGCTACATTAGCCACTTTAATACCTGCTTTTCTTTTTGGTGGCTCTTCTACTTTAATTTGCTCTACCCTTGG
>CACFZQ010000041.1:0-3592 GCA_902570835.1 uncultured Pelagibacteraceae bacterium
TATACAAAGGAAGCTTTATTAGATTAACAAAAGTAAAAAATATAATTCTTGTTCCAACATAAATTTCTTTCTGCATCCTTAAAGGAAGCATATAAACACTTACTGGTGTTCCTCCTGCATGGACACAAAAACTTGTAAAGCCAGCTATGACGGAACAAATGCTTCCTTTGATAGAATTTTTTTGAGACTTAGCCTCTTTATTTTTTTTAAAAAAGAAATAATGACCTGCAAATATAAATCCCATTAAACCAATCATAAATTTTAATAATTCTTCTGAAAAATATGTGAACGTGAAAGAAGCAATTAATATTCCAACAGCAGCAAATGGAACCATTAACTTTAAAGTACCTAAGTCATATTCTTTTCTATATTTATAAACTGCAATAAAATCTGAGAATATTAAAATTGGTAAAATTATTCCTAATGCTTGGTTCAAGGACATTACAATGGTCATTAATGGAACAGATATTAATGTCATTGATCCACCCAAACCTGATTTTGCAATACCATACAAAATTATTGCTGGCACAACTGTAAAGAAAAATAGTAAATTTATTTCCATTTATTTAATGAACTTAATAGTTTTGATCCTAAAGGACTAATTGGTTCTTGAAGAATTATTTCTTTTCCTGTTTTTTGTTTAACCAACTGTAATAGTTTAGTTGCTATTCCTTTTTTTCTAAAAATTGGATTAACGAAAATGTACTCGACTTCTCCCTTTTCGTTAAATCTAACAAACCCAAGTGTTGTATTTTCATTTTTATAAGTAAAAACACCATCAGCTTCATCTAATTTATAAGTAGATAAATCAATGCTGTTCATAAATCCTAGTAATTTAGGAGCAAAAGGATAATCGCTATTGCAGCAACTATAGAACTAACAACAATATAATTTAGCTTAATATTGAACTTTTTCTCAACAAAATCAGTTATTTTTTCCCAAAATAATACAATAAGAAAAATTATTATAGCTGGTATTAAATATTTAATCATACAAGTGAGTTTATAAGTTTAAGATTAATAGTGTGAATATTCTATTTGTAAATAATATTAAGACTGTTAATGGTCACAGATGTCTAATAAAAACTTTGGTTTTGGAACACAAATTAGAAAATCTCCATATTTCGATTCTACTGTAAAATGGGGGGCAACTGGTTTTTCTGTATATAATCACATGTATATTCCAAGAGATTTTGGAAGTCCCGAGCAAAACTTTTGGAACCTTATTGAAAAATCAATCTTATGTGATGTTGCGGTTGAAAGACAGGTTGAGATCACTGGTACTGACGCATATAAATTTATTCAACTTTTAACTCCTAGAGATCTTTCAAAGTTATCTGTTGGACAATGTAAATATGTTCTAATTGTAAATAATGATGGTGGCATCTTAAATGATCCAGTTTTATTAAGACTGGCTGAAAATCATTTTTGGTTATCTTTAGCTGATAGTGATATCTTGTTATGGGCACAAGGTGTTGCAGTTAATTCAGGGCTAGATGTTGAAATATCTGAGCCAGATGTATCTCCTCTACAGTTACAAGGCCCTACCTCACAAGAAATTATGGTTAAACTATTTGGCAAAGATATTAGAGATCTAAAATATTATTGGCTTAGAGAATATGAACTTGATGGAATTCCATTAATTGTTTCAAGAACTGGTTGGTCAAGTGAGCTTGGTTATGAAATATATTTAAGAGATGGTTCAAGAGGTAACGAACTTTATGAAAAAATAATGGAAGCTGGAAATGAACATGGAATTCAACCAGGCCATACATCTTCCATAAGAAGAATTGAGGGCGGTATGCTTTCTTATCACGCAGATGCAGATATACATACAAACCCATTTGAATTAGGTTTTGATCGATTGGTTAATTTAGATACTGATATAAATTTTATAGGTAAAGAAGCACTAAAAAAAATAAAACAAGAAGGAATTAAAAGAAAACAAGTTGGTCTTATTATTGATTGTGATCCCTTATCAGGACCTAACTCAACTTTTTGGCCTATTGAAAAAGAGACAAAAACAATTGGTAAAGTAACTTCTGCTGTATATTCTCCTAGATTGAAAAAAAATATTGCGCTTGCAATGATTGAAATCAATTATTCAGAGTTGGGAAATCAATTAGATGTTAAAACTCATGAAGGAAAATATTTAGCTACAATAGTAGAAAAACCTTTTTACGATCCAAAAAAGAAAATAGCTAGTAGCTAAGACTTTATGTTGTATCCTTTTTTTAGTAATACCGTTACAACTGTTACACAGGAAATTAAGAAAACGACCATAGAAATTATACTAACCCAAATATTAAAATCCGAAACACCATAAAAGGCAAATCTTAAACCATTAATTAAATAAACAACTGGGTTAAAATAAGTAACTGTTTGCCAAAACTCAGGCAACATATCTAAAGAATATAAACTACCACCTAAAAATACCATTGGCGTAATTACTAAAGTTGGAATGATAGACATTTGCTCAAAATTAGAGCTCATTAAACCAATTAAAAAACCAAATAAAGCAAATGTAAATGCTACTAATACTAATAAAAATATCATTAATAATGGATACATTACCTGAACCTCAACAAAGAATATTGAAGTTAAAAATATAACCAATCCAACAATAAGAGTTTTAGTAGCACCAGCACCCACAAAAGCTAAAACAATTTCAAAAGTTGAAATTGGTGCAGCTAAAATTTCATAAATAGTTCCATTAAATTTTGGAAAAAATATCCCAAATGAAGTGTTACTAATTGATTGAGTTAACAACGTTAACATTAAAAGACCAGGAACAATAAAAGATCCATAACTAATTCCATCAATTTTTTCTACATAACCACCTATTACAGATCCAAAAACAATAAAATATAATGATGTAGATAAAACAGGTGAAAACAATGATTGCATCAATGTTCTCTTAAATCGATCCATTTCATGCAAATACATTGCTCTAAATGCATAGTAATTAAACTTCATTATTCTCCTTTACTAATGTCACAAATATTTTTTCTAAAGTAGTTTGTTCGGTTTTTAAATCCTGTAATTTTAAGTTTGCATCTTTTAAATCTTGTAGCAAGTTAGTTATTCCAGTGCTTTTAGCTCTAACGTTATATGTATAATTGATTGATTTTTTATCTTCTCCGATTTCTAGATTATACTTATCTAAACTGCTTGGGATTTCAGTGATTTCTTCTTGAAGATCTACTGTAAGTTTTTTATGTCCCATTTTTTTCAATAGTTCTTTTGTTTCATCAACAACAATAATTTCTCCTTGATTGATTACTCCTACTCTATCTGCAATAGCCTCTGCTTCTTCAATATAATGAGTGGTTAGAATAATTGTTACTCCAGTTTTTCGTAAAGTTTCAACTACCTTCCACATATCTTGACGTAACTCAACATCAACACCAGCAGTTGGCTCATCTAAAAATAATATAGTTGGTTCATGAGACAATGCTTTTGCAATCAACACACGTCTCTTCATTCCTCCAGATAACTGTCTTAATCTTAAATCTTTTTTATCCCATAGACTTAAATCTTTTAAAATTTTTTCAATATGTTTTGGATCCGGTTTTTTTCCATACAAACCTCTT
>CACFZQ010000042.1:0-3203 GCA_902570835.1 uncultured Pelagibacteraceae bacterium
AGAAATAAATGAAAAAAAATTACAAGTTTTTAAACAATATTAACTTTCCATCCGATTTAAGAAAAGTTTCTGAAAATGATTTACAACAAGTAGCTGATGAAGTTAGAGAAGAGATGATCAGTGCAGTATCTAAAACTGGGGGACATTTAGGTGCAGGCCTAGGAGTTGTTGAGTTGACCGTAGCTCTACATTATGTTTTTGACACGCCTAATGATCGATTAATTTGGGATGTAGGACACCAAGCATATCCACATAAAATTTTAACAGGAAGAAAACAAAAAATTAATACTTTAAGACAAGGTAATGGCTTATCAGGTTTTACTAAAAGATCTGAGAGTGAATATGACCCATTTGGTGCAGCTCATAGTTCTACATCTATATCATCTGCACTTGGTATGGCTGAAGCAAATAAATTAGAAAACAAATCTTCAAATGTAATAGCTGTTATTGGTGATGGTGCAATTAGTGCTGGTATGGCATACGAAGCTATGAATAACGCTGGTGTATCTAAAACTAAAATGATCGTTATATTAAATGATAATGATATGTCTATTGCAAAACCAGTAGGTGCAATGAGAACATATTTAGCAAAATTATTTACTGGAAAAATTTATTTTAGCTTAAGAGAAACTTTAAAGTTAATCACCTCAGCTTTTTCAAAAAGATTTAGTGCTAAAGCTGGTAAAGCAGAAGATTTTTTTCGATCGGCTGTTACAGGCGGAACATTATTTAGCTCACTAGGTTTTTATTATGCGGGACCAATAGATGGACATAATCTTTCCACACTTGTTCCTATTTTAAGAAATGCTAGAGACTCAAAGCATGAGGGTCCAATCATGATACATATTAAAACTCAAAAAGGAAAAGGATATTCATATGCTGAAAAAGCTAGCGATCACTATCACGGAGTATCAAAATTTAATGTTGAAACTGGAGAGCAACAAAAAAGTGGTACTAATCTACCTGCTTACACAAAAGTTTTTGCAAATACACTAGTTAAACACGCAAAAAAAAGACAGCAAGATTGTTGGAATAACTGCAGCAATGCCGGGTGGAACAGGTATGGATATCTTTGGTAAGGAATTTCCAAAAAGAATGTTTGATGTTGGTATTGCCGAACAGCATGCTGTTACTTTTGCGGCAGGTCTTGCTACAGAAGGGTATAAGCCCTATGCAGCTATCTATTCTACCTTTCTTCAAAGAGCTTATGATCAAGTTGTGCATGATGTAGCAATACAGAGTCTTCCTGTAAGATTTGCAATTGATAGGGCTGGGTTAGTTGGTGCAGACGGATCAACGCACGCAGGTTCTTTTGATATTACTTATTTGTCGACTTTACCAAATTTTATCGTGATGGCAGCTAGTGATGAAGCTGAGTTAGTAAAAATGATTAATACTTCGGTTGATATTAATGATAAACCCTGTGCAATAAGGTATCCAAGAGGAACAGGTATTGGAGTTGAACTTCCTTCAATAGAGGAAAAAATAGAGATAGGTAAAGGAAAAATTATTCACCAAGGAACTCAGGTTTGTTTGTTGAGTTTAGGAACTAGACTTGAGGAATGTAAAGTAGCTGCAGAAGAATTGAAATCAAAGGGTATTTCAACAACAATTATAGATGCCAGATTTGCTAAACCTTTAGATGAAGATTTAATTTTAAAATCTGCAGGAGAACATGAATTAATGATTACAATTGAAGAAGGTTCTATAGGAGGATTTGGCTCCCATGTTAAAAATTTATTAGCCGAAAAAGGAATATTTGATAAAGGTTTAAAATTTAGATCCATGACTCTTCCAGATGAATTCATAGAGCAAGATAATCCAAAAAATATGTATGATATTGCTGGACTGAATAGTCCACAAATCACAAAAAAAGTTTTAGAAGTTTTATTTAATAAGGATTCAATTAGAGTAGTAAAAAACTAATTATTTATCCACACTGAGCCTGATTCATTAGATAGTGGTCTAATAAAACACAATTCATCATAGCTTCTCCAACTGGAACAGCTCTTATTCCTACGCACGGGTCATGTCTTCCTTTAACAGATATTGTAGTATTTTTTCCAAATTTATTAATTGTTTTTCTTGTGGTTAAAATTGAAGATGTCGGTTTAACTGCAAATGATGCTACTATTTCTTGTCCAGAAGAAATTCCACCTAAAATACCGCCTGCATTATTAGAGTTAAATTTTAATTTATTATTTTTTGATGATATTTCATCAGAGTTTTGCTCACCACTTAGTTGTGCAGAATTCATCCCAACACCAACATTTACTCCTTTAACTGCATTAATACTCATAAAAGCTGATGCAATATCCGAATCTAATTTTGAGTAAATTGGCGCTCCAAGGCCCGCTGGGATACCTCTTGCTCTCAATTCTATTACAGCTCCACATGATGACCCTGATTTTCTTACACCAAGTAAATATTTTTCCCATAATTTGATCATGGACTTATCTGGACAAAAGAATGGATTTTTTGAAATAATTTTATCATTCCATTGTGACGTATCACATCCTAAGATTCCTAATTGAGTGACAGCGCCTATAACTTTAAATTTTTTTCCCAATTTTTTCTGAAGTACTAGTTTAGCTATAGCACCAGCCGCAACTCTTGAAGCTGTCTCTCTAGCTGAAGATCTTCCTCCACCTCTGTAATCTCTAATTCCATATTTTTTGAAATAGGTAAAGTCCGCATGACCTGGTCTAAATTTATCTTTTATATTTCCATAATCTTTAGATCTCATGTCTTTATTATAAATAATTAGAGAAATTGGTGTGCCAGTAGTTTTTCCTTCAAATACACCTGAGAGTATTTGGACTTTATCGTCTTCTTTTCTTTGGGTTGTAAATTTTGATTGCCCAGGTTTTCTTTTATTTAATTCTAATTGAATGTCTTTTTCATTTAGATTTATGTTTGGAGGACAACCATCAACTATGCAGCCAATAGCAGGACCGTGAGATTCACCCCAAGTTGTGAATCGAAATAGCTTTCCAAATGTGTTAAATGACATTATTTATATTATATAGATTATTTTGTTTAAATTATGAATGAAAAAAACCAACTTGGTATCAATAGCTGTTTTTTAAATTTAGATGACCCAATTAAGTTATTTGAAATATGGATGGAAAAAGCTAAACAGACTGAACCAAATGATCCAAATGCAGTTGCACTAGGAACTTCAAATAAAAATAATGTTCCAT
>CACFZQ010000043.1:0-3086 GCA_902570835.1 uncultured Pelagibacteraceae bacterium
TTGCAGCGGTATTTTGTGGAATATCTGGCTCGTATAGTGAAATTTTAGGTCTATGTTTCATCCTTAATGTGTCATTCTTTCAGTAGAAAAATTACTTTTATCTTATAAGAAATCGTATATTAAATTTATTTTTTAACAAAAAATTATTAAAAATGTCAGATAAAAAGCCAAAAAGAAGAGATTTTTTATTTACAGCGACCACAGCTGTAGGTGCCGTTGGAGCAGCAGCAGTAGTGTGGCCTATGGTAGATCAAATGAACCCAGATGCTTCGGTTAAAGCATTAGCAAGTACAGAGGTTGATGTGAGTTCAGTTAAACCTGGAAATACAATTACTGTTCTGTGGAGAGGAAAACCTGTTTTCATTAGAAGAAGAACAAAAGAGGAGATTGAAGAAGCAAGATCTGTAAAAATGGAAGAATTAATTCATCCAGAAAAAGATGAGGATAGAGCAAAAAATCCTGAATGGTTAGTGATGGTAGGAGTCTGTACTCATTTAGGATGTGTACCTTTGAATGACAAAGGTGATTATAATGGATGGTTTTGTCCATGTCACGGTTCTCATTATGATACGTCTGGAAGAATTAGAAAAGGACCAGCTCCGTGGAATATGGAAGTTCCAAAATATGAATTTGTAAATGCAAACACAATTAAAATAGGATAGTATATTTATGAGTGATCACGATTATAAACCTAAATCTAAAGTTGGTCAGTGGTTTAATGATAGATTACCGTTACTAACTCTTGCAAATCATTTAACAGATTATCCTACTCCAAAAAATTTAAATTACTGGTGGACATTTGGAGGAATTTTAACTTTTTGCCTAATCACACAAATCATAACAGGATTAACTTTAGCGATGCATTACATTGCTCATGCAGACATGGCATTCGAAAGTGTTGAGCATATAATGAGAGATGTGAACTATGGATGGTTAATTAGATATATACATGCAAATGGTGCATCAATGTTTTTTCTTGCTGTATATATTCATATCTTCAGATCGTTATTTTATGGATCTTACAAATCTCCAAGAGAAATCATTTGGATTCTTGGAATAATTATTTACTTGTTAATGATGGCAGCTGCATTTATGGGTTACGTTTTGCCGTGGGGACAAATGAGCTTCTGGGGAGCAACTGTTATTACAAATTTG
Organism: uncultured Pelagibacteraceae bacterium; assembly: GCA_902570835.1. GTDB lineage: Bacteria > Pseudomonadota > Alphaproteobacteria > Pelagibacterales > Pelagibacteraceae > Pelagibacter. The sequence continues at coordinate 1,156 of CACFZQ010000043.1, forward strand.
TTTAGTGCAATACCATTAGTTGGTGAAGGAATTGTAACATGGTTATGGGGTGGGTACTCAGTTGACAATCCAACTTTAACAAGATTTTTTACTCTACATTACCTAATACCATTTTTAATTTTAGGTCTTGTAGTTTTACATATTTGGGCTCTTCATGTACCTGGAAATAATAATCCCGTTGGTATTGATATTAAAAAACCTTCTAAGGATACTGTCCCATTTCATCCATACATTGTTATTAAAGATGGTTTTGCATTACTAATGTTCATGATTGTTTTTGCATTTTTTGTTTTTTATACGCCTAATATTTTAGGCCATGCAGATAATTACATAGAGGCAAATCCTATGGTAACACCAGCTCATATAGTTCCAGAATGGTATTTGTTACCTTTTTATGCAATATTAAGGTCGGTACCAGATAAACTACTTGGAGTAGTCGCAATGTTATCTGCGATTTTAATACTTGCAGCTTTACCTTGGTTAGATACTTCTAAAATTAGATCAGCAGTCTTTAGACCTTTATACAAACAATTTTACTGGATTTTAGTAGCAGACGTTTTAATTCTAGGTTACGTGGGAGCAATGCCAGCAGAAGGCCTTTATTTGTTAATAGCAAGAGTAGCCACTGCCTATTATTTCTTACATTTTTTAATTATTCTCCCTGTGCTAGGATTTAAAGAGAGAACATTACCTGTCCCACTGAGTATAACGGAACCTATTTTAGGTGGATCACCGAACTTAGCAGCAGCAAGACATAGAGAAAGCAAAATAAAATAAAGTGAAAAAGTTATTTAAATTAATTTTAATACTTTCATTTTTTTCTTTAAATTGTGCTCAAACTTTTGCTGCGGAAAAGGTAGAATATCTTAAAACAGACTGGAGTTTTAAAGGTATTTTTGGAAAATTTGATAGGGCAGCTCTTCAAAGAGGTTATCAAGTTTATACCGAAGTTTGCGCATCTTGCCACTCAATGAAATATTTGAGCTATAGAAATTTATCAGAACAAGGTGGACCAGAATTTTCAGAAGCAGCTGCAAAAGCAATTGCTGCTTCTTTTGAAGTTACAGACGGACCTAATGCTGACGGTGAAATGTTTACTCGACCCGGAAAACTTTCTGATAAATTTGTAATGCCATACGACAATGTAAAAGCTGCGCAAGCAGCTAACGGAGGAGCTTATCCACCAGATATGTCTGTTTTAGTTAAAGCTAGAGGTGGTGGGGTAGATTATATTTATTCTTTACTTCAAGGTTATGAAGATCCACCAAGTGGAGTAACTTTGGATGATGGAGTTTATTACAACAAATATATGTATGGTAATAAGATCAGAATGGCAGCGCCATTATCAGATGGAATTGTAGAGTACGGGGATGGTACTAATGCATCAGTTGAACAGATGTCAAAAGATGTAACAACATTTTTAATGTGGGCTGCGGAACCTCATTTAGAAGCAAGACACCAAATGGGATTTAAAGCTATAGTGTATTTAATTATTTTAACTATTTTAGTTTACTTTAGTATGAAGAAAATTTGGTCACGTGTTGAATCTGAAGTTTAATACATCTCCATCTTTAACAATATAATCTTTTCCCTCTAATCTCATTTTCCCATTTGCTTTAGAATTTACCCAGCCATCATTTGTTATAAAGTCTTCATAAGAAATAGTTTCAGCTCGTATAAAGCCTTTTTCAAAATCAGTATGTATTTCGCCTGCTGCCTTAGGAGCTGTACAATTTTTTTTAATTGTCCATGCTCTTGTTTCTTCTGGACCTGATGTAAAATAAGTATCTAATTCTAATATCTTGTAACCTTTTTGAATTAACATATTTAATCCAGTTTCTTTTAAACCTATCATTTCCATATAATTTTTTTTCTCTTCAGCAGGTAGCTCATTAATTTGATTTTCAATATCAGCGGATACAATTAGTGTA
>CACFZQ010000044.1:0-2952 GCA_902570835.1 uncultured Pelagibacteraceae bacterium
TGATTTTATAGATCAAAAATTAAATGGAGATATCAATGTTACCTCCCCTACAGGACTTAAAACTTATTTTGATTTATCTGGGATAAATTTAGCAAAAACTTTTTGGAAAAAATTAAAAGCGTGAACAATTTAACTGATCAGCAAAAAGGTTCTTTAATGGCTTTTGTTGCAGTGATGTTTATCACACCTGATAGTTTATTTATTAGACTTTCAAATGTAGATACTTGGGGATTAGTTTTTTATAGAGGCATCATTCCATTTGTAACTGTTTTTGTTGGAATGTTATTTATTTACAAATCAAGTTTTTTTAAATTACTTTATGGAAATTCTATTTATGGTGTTGCTTACATTTTTACATTTTCAATAACCAATATTACTTTTGTATTATCAATTCAAAACACGAATGTTGCAAACACGCTTGTTATGATTGCGCTTGCACCAATGTTATCTGCTATTTTTGGTGCAATATTTTTAAAAGAAAATCCAGATCGAAATACTTTGGTTGCTATAGCAATTACGTTTTTAAGTGTTCTTTATATATTTTACGACTCTGTGAAATTAGGAAATATTATTGGTGATGTTTTAGGATTTATTACTGCATGTGGTCTTGCTGCAGGAGCTACTATTATCAGAGCTGGAAAAAGTCTAAACTTAGTTCCTTCAGCTGTGGTAGGTAAACTGGTCGTAGCATTAGTTGCTTTATTCTTTATTGATACTTTTGAGCTAAAAGACAATGATATTTATATCATTCCAGCGATGTGTATCCTTTGTGTGGCCATTCCTTTTGTATTGGTAACACTAGCTCCAAGATACATAACTGGAGCTGAGGTAAATCTATTTTTTCTAATGGAAACAGTTTTGGGACCTATTTGGGTGTGGATGGTTGTTAAAGAACAACCTTCAATAGAGACAATTCAGGGAGGAGTGGTGATCATTTTAACTATCGCTATTCACTCATTCCTAGCCATAAAAAAAACACAAACCAAAACTACTTAGCCCGCAATTTATTGATACTTAAAATTTAGAAATGCAAAAAGAAGTAAAAAAATCCTGGGCCCTATTTATAGGTATTGGAACCATGATGATAGCTCATGGATTACAAATGCAGATAATGGGTATTAGATCTGTACTTGAAAACTTTAGTGTTTTTACCACAGGGATCTTCATGTCAGGATATTATGTTGGTTATTTTATTGGCTCAAAAACAACTCCAAATTTTGTATCTAAAGTTGGTCACATTAGAGTATTTGCAGCGTTTGCATCCCTCGCGTCACTTAGTGCGTTACTTGCGGTAGTTTATGTAAGTCCATTTATGTGGACAGTAAGTAGATTTATAACAGGTATCAGTTTAGTTAGTTGTTATGTTGTTACTGAAAGTTGGTTAAACGACAGAGCAACTAACAAGAATAGAGGACAATTATTATCTGCTTACATGATGGTAATTTATTTTGGTCTTGCAGTTGGAATGTTATTACTTAACTTGAGTGAACCTAAAGCATATGAACCTTTTATTTTAGTATCTGTGCTTTTATCTTTAGCGCTTGTTCCAATTTTATTAACAAAAAGACCAGCTCCAAAATTTAAAAAAATTGAAACAATTAGTATTAAAGAACTTTATCAGATCTCTCCACTTGGAACTTTTAGTTCTTTCCTTACTGGTGTAATTCATGCAGCATTTTTTTCATTAATTTCAGTTTACGCAACACTTGCAAAGTTAACTTTATTTGAAACTTCAATTTTATTATTTATTGCAACAATTGCAGGTGTGTTAGGTCAAGGACCAATTGGATATTTTTCAGATCAATATGATAGAAGAAGAGTAATTGTAATAACTACTTTTGGAAGTTCAATTTTAGCATTATTATCAATTTTGACTGCTAACGATCCCATTCAGAATATTTATTATATGAATGAACTTGCATTTAAAAAAATTATATTCTTTTTAGTAGTTGGACTTTATTCAAGTTTATGTCTTCCACTGTTTTCTTTGAACCTTGCACACACTAATGACTTTGTACCAAAATCTAAATTCGTTGCTGCTGGGGGAGGACTTCAATTAATTTTTGGTGTTGGTGCAATAAGTGGGCCTATTTTATGTTCATTGTTTATGGAATGGTTTGGATTGAATGGATTTTTTGTATTTTTAGTTATAGTTCATGCTTTAATTGGTGCATTTGGTTTATACAGAATGAGAGTAAGAGAGACTGTGGACAATCCAGACTCTACATTTACACCTGTTCCTGCAACCATTACACCTGCTGGATTAGAATTAGACCCAGATACTCCAGCAACATTAGATAATACCACTTTAAATGAAACAAAAACTGTTTTTGAAGAACCTAGTTCCACAAATTAAATTATAATTTTATCCTTATTAGATACCTCGCCATCTTCTAAAGGAATTAAATAAACTCCAAGATCCATGTGATCATAAAATTCTTTAAGTTTCTGAGGAAGATTAAAAGTTATTTCACCTGATTTGGGTTTCAAGTTAGTTGCTGAGCATCTTGGAATATGGTCATCAACTTTAAAGGGTACTCCATTAATCTTTATAGATTTGCCTATCCAGCTTCTCTCTTCCCAAGCGTCCAATCCGTCAATATAGAAGTTTCCTCTAAACCTTTGATGCTCTACTTCTTTACCCATATTTTTTTCAAAATCTTTAATACTATTATGATTTATTAAAGATATTGAGTTCATTACTTCTCCCCCACTGTTAGTATCAAAAAAAGGATTTTGGTTATTCTTTAGCAGAAATACTGGTCCTTTAACTTGGTCATCTAAATTTAATACTTCTTGTTCTATTAAACTTACTTCTTCAGGATTATTAGGATTGATTGAAATTAATTTTTTTTGGTTATCAAATAATTCTAGATTTCCTTCATTAAATTCAAATGAATATTTGTTAAGCATAGGTGTATTTTTTAAAGTAAGAAATTTTATTAATTTTCT
>CACFZQ010000045.1:0-2935 GCA_902570835.1 uncultured Pelagibacteraceae bacterium
TATTTTTCATAAAAAAAATTATCAAACATTAGAAAAATAATCTATCTGATTTATCTCTAAATGATCTAGTCTATGATCTAGTATCCTATAAAATCCTATGACCCAAAACCATGATCAAAAGAAGTTTTTTCACTTATCAAAAAATTTTTTTCTAATATATCCTACTTCGGTAGTTTTAAAATGCTTGAAGGGTACATTTGTATCTTCAATTGCTTTTATAGTCTCTTCTGTAATATTCCCATAAACTTCTATTTCAAATCTGTCAGCAATCTCTTGATGTTTTTCAACATAGGCTTGGACAGGGGGATTATTAAGGTGATGCACCATAGCTTCACTGTTTCGGTATACTTCACTCCACGTAAATTCTAAAGGATCAGTTGGGTCTTGATCAAAAGTATGAATTAGCATATCTGGTTCTGACTCATTAACGGCGTCATCTGCTTCTTTTGCTATCTTAAGATATTCTTCAACCTTACCTTCTTTAACACGTATTCTAGCTATTAAAATAAAAGGATTAGACATTGTTTAAAATTTATATACATAATTAATTGTTAATCAACAATCTCAAAAGCACCTTATATTGATATAAAATGTGAAGAATAATTTGAGACATCACCAACTTATAATCCAACTAAAAAGGATGAAGATAGGTTCGATGGATCTAAATAGTTATATTTTCTTTATCAATTATTTTTAGGTAACCAGGAATTATACAAAGGATTGTCTTTATCTATTGGAAATTTAATATTTTTATTTTGTCTAGAAGAATCGTAGACAGCGGTTACAAATTCCAAAGATTTTCTAGCATCTGATAATGTTACCTCATCACTAGTAGATCCATCTAATTTATTTGCAATTTCATCAAACATACCTGCGTACCAAGATTGAGGCTCATTTACTTTTGCCAACACTTCATCAATTTGAGCTTTAGTAACAGGTGATCTTGGTAAGAAATGCCACTCATCATCAGCTGGACTGTATGGTTTATCAGGTGATGCACCAGACTCTGCTGTTAGTCCATCAAAACAAAATCTAAGTCTGCTTGTATCGTTTGCAGCTCCAAGTGTAATTGAGCTTGTGACCAATGTTCCATTTTCCATTTCAATTGATAAAGCTGCACAATCTTCAACTTCAATATTATTTACTCTAGTTGATAATTTAGCAAATACATTTGAAACAGGTCCTAAGATCATACTGATTAAGTCATGAATGTGTATTGAATGACTTAATATTGCTCCGCCTTGTTCACCGTCCCAAGTGCCTCTCCAAGGTTTTGAATAATAATCTTTTCCTCTATTCCAATGCGTTTCTAAAGAGGCAACCAAAGGTTTCCCTGCTAAACCAGATTTAATTAATGCTTTTAATTTTGAAAATCCTAAACCATATCGATATTGGAAAACTGGAAAAATAATTTTATCTGTTTCTTTACTGATCTTTTCTAATTGATCGACTTCTTTAAGACTTGATACTAATGGTTTTTCACAAATTACATGCTTTCCAGCTTCCATAGCTTTTTTGCAAGCTGAAAAATGTAAGTGGGGCGGAAGACATATATCAATGATATCTATCTCTTTTACTTTCAATACATCATCAAAGTTTAGTGATACCTTTGTTTCAGTGTCAGTTGATAAAATATTGTCAATTGCTTCTCTTGTAAGCCCACATAAAGTGTGAACATTAAATCTCTCTTTAACTTTTTTAAAATCTTCATAGTGCTTAGCACCTATGTTTGTTCCAATAATTGCTACTTGATACTTTTTCATTTTGTTTCAGCTTTTAATTGTGCTTTTATTGCAAGTTCCATTGAAAGATAAGTTAATTCTTGTGAGCAAGCAGTTTCAGTTCTGTTGATTACATCATTAATTAAATTTCTAAAGTAGGGAAGCTTAATATTAGAGCAATCGATGTATTTAACTTCTTCATTATTTGCTAAATATAAGTGATTACCTTTTTCTGATTTTGCTAAATCTGTATACTTTCTTATTTCAATATAGCCTTTATCTCCAAGTATTAACAATCTTCCATCTCCCCATGTTGGGAGTGCATCTGGAGTAAACCAATCCAATCTAATGTAACCGTGTCCACCATTACCAGTTAGATTAACCTCTCCAAAATCTTGAAAACCAAGCTTTTCCTTCTTGGTAGTGTTTTCTACAAGAGCATGATTAATTTTTGCTTCATTTGAATTTGTTAATACTAAAAATTGATGAATTTGATGTGAGCCTATATCAGTAATTATTCCACCATAACTTTGTCTATCATAAAACCAATCAGGTCTTTCATAATTACCTTGTCTATGCGGACCAGTTCCAATTGTTTGCTTTACTTTACCAATTTTTCCCTCGTTAACTAATTCTTCAGCTTTAGCAACAGCTGCAACATGAAATCTTTCTGAAAAATTAACTGACCAAATTTTTCCAGTTTCTTTTACTGTTTGTTTAAGCTCATTTAATTGGTCTAGAGTAGTGCAACCAGGTTTATCAACCATCACATCTTTTCCAGCTTTTAAAGCTTCTATTGAATTATGAGCTCTATCTTTTGGAATTGAAGATATTAAAATCATATCAATTGATGGATCATTTAATATTTCTTCCTTATTTTCTTTTCTTTTAATATTTGGATATTTTGAATTAAATTCTTTTAAAGTTAATGGATCACCCTCTGTCCAAAAATAATCACAAGTACATCCTTCTTTTAACATTTCATCTAACATGTCAAAGATATGACCATGATCGATTCCAATTACTCCTAGATTAATGTTTTTATTCATAAAATTTAGTATGTACCTTTTTTTTCAGAACCTTTGTAAAAAATATTTTGAAGATATTGATTTTCTCTTTTTTTAATTAATAAATCTCCTTTGTTCATTAATGATTTTGGTCTTTGAATTATCTCATGGTGATGAAATTCATCGACACCCCTTGCTAATTGAACA
>CACFZQ010000046.1:0-2869 GCA_902570835.1 uncultured Pelagibacteraceae bacterium
TAAAACAAAATTAGCTGATAGTAAAAACGAAATTAAAGCTGCACAAAAATTAAGATATGAAGTTTTTTTTGAAGATAGAAAGAAAAAAAAAATAATAAGTATATCTAGTTTTAAAAGAGATACAGACATATACGATAAATACTGTGATCATATAATTGTTACTTATAAAAAAAATAAATTTAGTAAAACTAAAATAATTGGAACTTACAGATTACTAAAAGAAGAAAATAGTAAAAATGTAGGTTTTTGCACGAGTGAAGAATATAATTTAAAAAATTTATTAAATTCAAATAGATATAATAATTTACTGGAAGTAAGTAGATCTTGTATTCATAAAAATCATAGAAACAAAAATGTACTACAATCGATGTGGAGAGAAATTCACAATTACGTAATAACTAACAAAATTGAAGGACTATTTGGAACTGCAAGTTTTTTACATACAAATTTTAAAAAAATTGAAAACGAATTGATTTATTTGCAACAAAATTTTTTAATGGAAAAACACATAGAAGTTACAGCAAATCCATCAATGTTAATAGACTTAGATTATAAAAGATCTATAAAACCTTCATTAAAACTAATTAAAAATTTACCTACGTTAATTAAAGGATATTTAAAATTGAACGCTAAAGTTGGAAATGGTGCAATAATTGATCCAAAATTTAAAACGATCGATATTTTTGTTTTTGTTGAATTTGATAAAATTGAGCCTAAATATTTAGAAAAATTTTCTTACTAAACTGTTAATGCAAATAATAAATAAAATTACAAAATACAATTATATCCAAGATCTTTATAATAAAAATTATCAATATTTAAATGATAAAAATTTTTGGGATGAAGCATTAAAAATTCTTAATATTAAATATCATGTAAATAATATTGAAAATATTCCTCTGTATGGTCCAACAATATTTGTAGCCAACCATCCTTTTGGAATTTTAGATGGATTAATTTTATCATCTATAGTCTCAAATATTAGGGATGATTACAAAATTTTAATTAATAATGAATTAAGTAAAATTGATCATATTAAAGAATATTTATTCCCAATTAAATTTGGTAACAAAAAAGAGGATGTTATTTTTAATATAAGCAGTAAAAATAAATCCATTAATCACTTAAAAAATGGTGGTTGTCTAATTACATTCCCATCTGGAGAGGTTGCAACATCAAAATTTATTTTTGATCAACCTAATGAAAGAAAGTGGAAACCATTAATAGGATCTATAATTAAAAAAAGTGAACCAAAAATTATACCCGTTAAATTCTTTGGACAGAATAGTAAATTATTTCAATTTGTTGGTTTTTTTAATAATAACTTAAGAAGAGCATTATTTATAAGAGAATTATTAAACAAAAAAAATGAAACTTTTGAAGTTCAAATTGAAAAATCAATTGAAAATTTAAATATCAAAAATCTATCCAACCATGACATTTCAGATAACTTAAAATCAATTGTAGATAAAATTAATTAGGTGAAATATTATCAAAAAATATTCTTGCTGTTTCTTCCCAACTATACTTTTTTGAAAATTCTAAACAATCTTGCCTGCTAACCTTTAATGCCTTTAAAGCAGAAGCTTTCAAATCTTCGTCAAGAGTATCTATTTTAGTTCCTCCCAAAATATCCTTAGGTCCAGGTACAGGGTAAGCTGCAACGGGTGTCCCGCAAGCTAAAGACTCCAGAACTACAATACCAAATGTATCTGTTTTACTAGGGAAAACAAAAACGTCTGAAGAAGCAAAATGAGATGCTAGCTCGCCATTAGTCCTCTCACCTAGAAATATATCGTTAGTAAATTTTTTCTTCAAGTTATCTAGATCTGGGCCTTTGCCTATAATAAGTTTTGTACCTTCTAGATCTAGATCAAGAAAAGCTTTTATGTTTTTTTCAACAGCTACACGACCCACATAAATCCAAATAGGTCTTTTGTAAGGAAGGTCTCTTTTTGAGGGATTTTTGAATGCTCCATGATTACCTCCTCTTGTCCATGTAACCATTTTATTATTGTCAATACCAAGATCAATTAATTCCTGTCTCATTGACTCTGTTGTAACCAAAATCCTTTCAGCCTTATTATGAAAATTACACAAAAATTTTTCCGACCATTTAGCTGGAATGATTGGCATATAAAGTTTCATATACTTGTCAAATCTTGTATGAAAACTTGTTGTAAATTTAAGTTTATTTTTAATACAATATCTTCTTGCCATGAAACCAAGTGGACCTTCTGTTGCAATATGGATTGCATCTGGATTGATAGATTTAATTAAATTACCTACTGTTGGCCAAACATTTAAAGACAGTCTTATTTCATTATACTTAGGCATTGGAACAGTTAGAAACTGTTGAGGTGTAATGTATTCTATTTGATGTCCCTCAGATTTTAATATTTCACCTGTTTCGTGAAGAGTTCTTACAACTCCATTAACTTGTGGATAATAGGCGTCTGTAACTATAAGTATTTTCATTAAGATGCTTTTTTAATTTCATCATTTTCAATATCTGAATCTATTTCAGTTTCATCATCTTCCTTGACATATTCATTTCTAATTTTATCCCAATAAATAATTTCGAATGTTCCATCGTAATTTTCAGCTAAAGCAGTACAAGATTCAACCCAATCACCACAATTTAAATAATTTACACCTTCGAAGTCTTCATTAGTGGCATGGTGTATGTGACCACATACGATACCATCAAATTTTTTTCTTTTTCCATATTGCGCAATAGTTCTCTCGTATTCACCGATATATTTAACTGCATTTTTAACTTTATATTTTAAATACTTAGCTAAAGACCAATAAGTCTTTCCTCTCATTTTTCTAAAGAAATTTATAACAATATTTAACCTTAATAACA
>CACFZQ010000047.1:0-2861 GCA_902570835.1 uncultured Pelagibacteraceae bacterium
AACCTTATGTTAAAGATATAATTGATAATGAATATGTTCTCGATGTTGGACTCGGAATTGCAATATTTATAGTTGTTATCTTTTTAGTCCTATTAGTTAACAAAGGTATCATTAAAGCTGTTAAATATACTGGTATAGGAGGTTTGGATACTACCTTTGGATTCTTTTTTGGGTTTGTAAAAGCGTATATTGTTTCAGTTTGTATTTTTTCAGGAATTCATATTGTTTATAATCATGATAAATGGCCAATAAATTTGGATAAATCATACACCTTTCCATATTTAGAAAAAGGTAGTAATTATCTGATAAAAGAATTCCCTAATGAAAAAACATATCAAGAATCTAAAGAAAAAATTGAAGATGTTTGATCCAAAATTAAAAGAAGAGTGTGGAGTATTTGGCATTAGTAATGCAAAAGACGCCTCAGCATTAACAGCTTTGGGTTTGCACGCATTACAACATAGAGGTCAAGAAGGCTGTGGAATTGTTACTTTTGATGGAGAAAAATACTATTCAGAAAAAAGATTTGGTTTAGTTGGAGATAATTTCAATAAAGAAAAAGTTTTAAAAAACCTTAAAGGTAATTATGCTATTGGACATAATCGATATAGCACTACCGGCAATAATATTTTAAGAAATATCCAGCCTTTTTTTGCAGATACTAATGCAGGTGGAATTGGGGTATCGCATAACGGAAACTTAACAAATTCAATATCTTTAAGAAACAAACTCGTAGAAGAAGGGGCAATTTTTTACACTACCTCTGATACAGAAACCATAGTCCAGCTAATTGCTAAATCTAAAAGATCAAAAACAATTGATAAGGTTATTGATGCTATATTCCAAATCCAAGGGGGATATGCATTGGTAATGATGACCCAAACATCTTTAATAGGTGTAAGAGATCCATATGGAATTAGACCATTGATGATTGGAAAATTAGGAAGTAGCTATGTGCTAGCTTCTGAAACTTGTGCATTAGATATTATTGGTGCAAAATTTATTAGAGAAGTAGAAAATGGTGAAATAGTGCTAATTGAAAATGATGAATTAACTAGTATCAAGCCCTTCCCTCCTAAAAAAGTAAGACCATGTGTGTTTGAGTATATTTATTTTTCAAGACCAGACAGCTTACTTGATAACAAGACAGCTTATGAACATAGAAAAAATTTAGGAAAAGAACTTGCAAAAGAAAATGATGTTGAAGCAGATATAGTGGTACCTGTACCAGACTCAGGTAATGCTGCGGCACTAGGTTTTGCACAACACTTAAAAATGAATTTTGAACATGGTCTAATTAGAAATCACTATGTTGGAAGAACTTTTATTGAACCAAGTCAGCAAATTAGAAGTTTGGGTGTAAAGTTAAAATTAAACGCAAACCAAAGCACAATTAAAGATAAAAAAATTATTTTAATTGATGACTCGCTTGTCAGAGGAACTACCTCTCATAAGATTGTTAAAATGCTATATGATGCAGGTGCAAAAGAAGTTCATGTTCGAATTGCATGTCCTGAAATTAAGTATCCGGATTTTTATGGTGTAGATACTCCGACTAAAAAAGAGTTATTAGCAGCAAATAAAACAAATGATGAAATTTGTGAATATATAGGTGCAAAATCACTTAAATTTTTATCTGTTGATGGACTGTATAGAGCAATTGGTTTTGAAAAAAGAAACGAGGCTTATCCTCAATTAACAGATCATTATTTTACAGGTGATTATCCAGTTAAACCTGTTGATGAATTGGGAGATAATAAAATTACTCAACTTTCTTTATTAAGTACAGCATCTAATAATTAAAATATGAAAACAGTAAATTTTACTGAAATGAAAAATGGCTCTAAAGAGGATTATGAGCTACTAGAAAAATTTGAAAAAAATTTTGAAAGGCAGACAGCAGATAGGATTATTAATTATTTATCTAAGCAAACTACAACGCTAGAAGGATACAAAATCACAAGATTAGAACATTCTTTACAAGCTGCGACAAGAGCATTTAAAAATAATGAAAATGAAGAGATGATTGTTGCAACTTTATTACATGACATAGGAGATGATCTTGCACCAATGAATCATTCACAATATGCAGCTTCTATTTTAAGACCTTACGTATCTGAAAGAACCTATTGGATCATTCTTCATCACGGTCTTTTTCAAACTTATTATAGTGCTCATCATTTAGGTGGTGATAGAAATGCAAGAGACAAATTTAAAGATCACAAATACTACCAGGACACGATAGATTTTTGCGAAAAATATGATCAGTGTTCATTTGATCCTGAGTATAAAAGTATGTCTTTAGAGGATTTTACGCCATTAATAAGGAAAATATTCTCAAAAGAACCTTATTATTACCTTTAAATTTATTTATAAATCACTAACTAGAGCCCATGATTAAAACTAAAAAGCAAATTATAGATTATTTTCAGTCAGGTATTAAAGAAACAAAAGATTTTAAAATTGGAATTGAACACGAAAAATTTTTGTTCGATACTAAAGAAAACAAAAGAGTTGATTACCCAAAAGTAAAAGAAATGTTTACAGCCTTAACTGAGTTTGGTTGGAACCCTGTTTTTGAAAAACAAAATATTATTGGTCTTAATAAAGGTGGTAAAAATATTACATTAGAGCCTGGTAATCAGATCGAATTATCAGGTGATAAATTAAATCATATGCATGAAGCATGTGCAGAATCTCAAGATTATTTATTTGAATTAAAACAAGTTACAAAAAAATTAGATATCAAAATAGTTAGTGCTGGCTTTGATCCTATTTCAAAATTAGAAGATATCCCAAACAATCCTAAGCAACGTTATGAGTTAATGACAAAAGATATGCCGCTAGGTGGAGAGCTTAGT
>CACFZQ010000048.1:0-2543 GCA_902570835.1 uncultured Pelagibacteraceae bacterium
TAGTTGAGCAACTATATTGGTCTAATTCTTCCTTACATTTTTTTACTAAATTTTTAATGATTGGAGAATTTAAATCATGAATAGGATATTTTTTTAAATCGACAATAGTGTTTAATCTATCGTTCATTAAAGTTTATTTTAATTTACCCTCTTCTCTCATTTGAGCTCTAATTTTAGTAGCTGAAATTTTTTGAGTTTCTTCATCTAAAACTATTTCCTCAATTTTATATCCAACACCTCTTCCATAACAAATATTTGTAATATTAGGTACTAGCATGATTTTAAATCTACCTTCAAACTCAGGATTTAATCTTTCTTCAATATTTTTTTTTACAGTTTCAAAATCAAAAGGATTATCATCAACACCCTGCACATCTCTTATTTGTATACAAACTTGTCCTGTTTTTTTAATTATCTCTTTAAACAAAGCATAGTGCCCATCATGAAATGGCTGCCATCTTCCTAACATTTGCGCTGTAGGTTTTTTATTGTCCCATTGATATGTCATTATATCTCCTAAATTTTATTTTTATTAAATATCTTCTAACGGATGATGGGACATTAATTCAAGTCCATTTTCACCAATAAGGTATTGTTGCTCAAGTTTAACACCTTCTTTACCACCTACTTTACCAATATAGCTCTCAACTGTTATGGTCATATTTTTTTGAAACGTTCCACCACGCTCACCACCATCTGTTGGATATCTAATCGCAGGCCACTCATCACATAAACCAATTCCATGTATCATTACTGAGTATCGGTTTGGATAATATTCCTCAGGTAATACCCAGGATTTTTCCGTAAATTCCTGAAAATTCACTCCATTTTTTATTAATCTAGAATTAAAATCTATTTGCTCCATAGCCATTGAATATAATTTTTTTTGTTCATCATTAAATTTATTTCCTACAACAAAAGTTCTAGAAATATCTGCACAATATCCATAAGGGCCGACCATATCCGTATCAAAAGCAACTATTTCTCCTTGTTGAATAACTTTATTACTACTTTCTTGCATCCATGGATTTGTTCTTTCACCAGAAGATAAAATCCTACACTCAATCCATTCACCTCCATTTTCAATATTTGTTTTATGTAGAATTGACCACAATTCATCTTCTGTCATTCCAGGTTTGAGATCAGATCTCATCTTAGATACACCTTTTTCTGCAACTTCTATTGCTGCTTTCATGCAAGTTAATTCATCAGGTGATTTTATTACTCTTGCTTGTTCTAAAATTAATTTTGCATCTACAACTTCAATACCTTCTTTATTTAAAGCTGCAACCGCAGGACCATTTAAAACATCGATTGCAATTTTTTTTGATTTAAAATAATTGTTTGATAAATCTTTTACTTCATTTATCCATTTTGATAATTGTAAATTTGCCTGGTCTCCATTGCTAAAATAATCCCATGTGATTGCGGGTCTTATTTCGTCAATTAGATTTAAATGCTTTGATAATATTTCACAATTAAAATATTCATAAAGAATTGTTGGCCCATTGACTGGAACAAAACAATATCTTGTTAAATTATGCATATTATAGACACTCATGTTGACTGTATCTAAAGCATAACGAACATTCACTGGATCAAATAGAATACAAGCCTCTAAATTGTTTTTAACCAATTCTTTTCTAACCCTATCTAAACGATATGATCTTAACTTATCGAAATCAATCTCGTCTTCTCTTAATCTTTTTTTAGTAATAAAATTTTGCCTTGGTTTAATTTCTGGAGCTATTTTTCTTTTAAATTTCATGATTTTATAAATAATATATTAAAATTCATAAAAAGTATATTTCGCTAAAATTTCCTCACCTGGTTCAATATCTTTTAATGAAACTAAATAAAAATATTTTAAATTATTATTGTTTTTATCTTCCGGTGTCTCTTTGATTTTCTCTTCAATATTCTGACCAAAGTCATATTTAGGGAAAGTGTTTGATGATAATTTAGTTACATTTGGATTTTTTGAGTGATTATAGAAACCACCAAGAGGAGTTCTAATATACATGTCTTGAAAATCATCGTCTTTCACATGTGATATCCCTAAAAAAGAATTTTTCTTAATTTTGGTTTTAGAAAATAAGCCCAAACCATCAATTTTTGAGTCTTTTATTGTAAGATTTTTTGGCAACGGTCTATACATCTTTCGTAACCTTGTACAAACCTAACCAAGCATTTACATCTTTGCTTGCAATATAATCAGATTTAAAAAATTCTACTTCTTCCCATTTATTATTTTGTTTTAGTAAATCAATTTTTTTATCAAATCCATACTCTTCATGAATTCCTTCATTTATAGTAAAGCAAATCAATCCACCTGGTTTTGTTATTCTTATAAACTCATCCAATGCATTCGGTTTTACATGCCCAAAAGTAAATGTTCCAACGCACATAACTCCACCATAGAAGTTGTCCTCAACTTCAATTGGTTGATTTAAATCAACCTTCATTAATTTTTGATAAAGATCTTTTGGTACAGTATCTAGTAAAGTTTGAGATAAATCGGCTCCATGAAAATTTTTAAAACT
>CACFZQ010000049.1:0-2377 GCA_902570835.1 uncultured Pelagibacteraceae bacterium
TCAAACATAAATTGGATATTCATGCGTTACTGATTCATGATCTATTTTTACTTACAAGAAAAGAAGCTCTTCAATCTTTTGTGTTGTTGAAGAAACTCAAAGAAAAAAATATTATTAAAAAATTTGGAGCATCAATTTATGAACCAAAAGAAATTTTAAAGTTTTATGGCAAAATTAGTATTGACTACTTACAAATTCCTTTAAATGTTTTTGACAGGAGGTTTGAAGAATCAAATTTATTAAAAAAAGTGATTAAAAATAAGACGAAAATTATCGCTAGGTCATGTTTTTTACAAGGACTGTTGACATTTGATAATGAACCGCCAAAGAAAATTTTAGGTATAAAAAAATATTTAATAATGTGGAAAAAATGGTGTGATTTTAAAAATATTAGTTATTCAAAAGCGTGCTTACACTTTGTTAAAAATAAAAATTTTATTGATTATTTGATAGTTGGTTTTAATGACGTTAATCAGCTTGATGATCTATTAAAAAAATTTAATGAAAATAAAATAAGAATCAATTTTAAAAAAAATAATTTAAAAACTAGGTATATTGATCCGAGAAAATGGTAAAAAAAAATTATATAGTTTGTATTATTCAAGCACGATCTGCATCATCAAGATTTCCTAAAAAAATTTTTCAAAAAATTAACAAAAAGATGATTTTAGAAATACTGATCAAAAGATTAAAAAAATCTGAAGAAATAAATAAAATAATTATAGCAACGACAAAAAATAAATCTGACGATGAAACAATAAAAGTTTGTAAAAAATTAAACATTTCTTATTTTAGGGGAGAAGAAAATAATGTCTTAAAAAGATATTATGATGCTGCAGTAAAGTTCAAGGCTAATACTATTGTAAGAGTTACTTCAGATTGTCCACTTTCAGACCCATATCTAATTGACAAAATAATTCGATACCACAAAAAATTAAACTCTGATTACACTAGCAATACAATAAAACCAACATTTCCAGATGGATTAGATGTTGAAGTATTTAGTTTTAATCAATTAAAACTTGCTCATCGTAACTCAAATAATACTTATGAGAGAGAGCATGTAACACCTTTTATAAAAAATAATGAACAAATACTAAGAAGTAATTATGAGAATAAGAATGACTACAGCAAATCTAGATGGACAATTGATGAAAAAGATGATTTTGTATTTTTAAATTCGCTATTAGAAAAATTAAAATATAATTTTCTAGTAGATTGGAAAAAAGTTATTACAACTGAGAAAAAATATAGTTATTTAAAAAATATAAATTCAAAATATCAAAGAAATGAAGGCTCGAGAATGAATAAAAATTTAAAGAGATGGAAATATGCAAAAACTAAAATTGTTGCTGGAAACTCTTTATTATCTAAACGACCAATTATCTTTGCTCCTGATATTTGGCCTACTTATTATTCAAGGGCAAAAGGGATAAGTGTTTGGGATTTAGAAAATAATAAATATGATGATTTTTCCTTAATGGGAATTGGGACAAATACTTTAGGTTATGCTAATTCTGAAATAGATAATAAAGTAATAAGTGCTATCAAAAAAAGTAATATGTCTACTTTAAATAATTATGATGAAGTTTTGTTAGCAGAAAAACTTTTAAATCTCCACAATTGGGCAGGTAAAGTTAAGTTTGCAAGGTCTGGAGCTGAGGCTAACACTGTGGCTCTAAGAATTGCAAGATGCAACACTAATAAACAAAATGTTGCTATATGTGGCTATCATGGATGGCATGATTGGTATCTTTCCTCAAATATTTCTGAAAGAAATAAACTTGATAATCATTTGTTACAAGGATTAAATGTGAAAGGTGTTAATAGAAATTTAAGAAACACTTGTTTTCCTTTTGATTACAATTCAATAGATCAGTTAGAAAATTTAATTAAATATAAAAATATTGGTATTATATTTATGGAGGTATCTAGGAACCTAGAACCAAATAAAAATTTCTTTAAAAAAATAGAAAATTTAGCCAAAAAAAATAAAATTATTTTAATTTTTGATGAGTGTACCTCAGGTTTCAGAGAGACATATGGTGGATTACACTTAAAGTATAATATCATCCCAGATATATGTGTTTTTGGAAAATCATTAGGAAACGGTTATCCAATAACTGCTATTATTGGAAAAGATAAAATTATGAACGAAGGAACAGATTCTTTTATAAGCAGTACTTTTTGGTCAGATAGGTCTGGACCCGTTGCAGCTTTAGAAACATTAAAAGTAATGGAAAAATTAAAATCATGGAAATACATCTCTAATTTAGGAAAAAAAGTAAAAAAAGAATGGTTGAGATTAGGTAAGAAAAATAATCTAAGTTTAAGAGTATACGGTTTAGATTCAATGCCTTCATTTGAAATTAAATCT
>CACFZQ010000050.1:0-2376 GCA_902570835.1 uncultured Pelagibacteraceae bacterium
CAAAAAATATAGAAATTAAAAATGGCAATATTCCAAATAATGCAGATATAGAAGGTTTTTGGACTCCATCATTTGATTGGCCAGTTATAGCAGTTCATTCAATTTTGTTACCTGACGAGACAGTAATGACTTTTGGATCTTATGGTATTAAAGAAAAAGAAGAAGGTAAAAATATCAGTCAAAATAAGAAGCTAAAGCTTACTGATAATTATGAATTAGAGAGAGACAAAGGTACAAGACAATGGAAACATCATGACGTTTTAGCTGGAGTTGATTTTGTTATTTGGGACCCAAAAAAAGGAATAGATAGCAATAGTCAAAAAGTCTTTCATAGACCAATTGTTTGGGACGCCTTTTGCTCAGTAGTTAGAGTGTTTGATAACGAAAATGTATTTATGTTGGGTGGAAATCTTGAGCCAAAACATGGCGCACCAGATACTCAAAATATAACCTCATTTTATAATATTAAAACGCAAAAATTTACTAAAGGACGTAATTTAAATTACGACAGATGGTATGGTTCAATTGTAAGAACAGCAGAAAATAATTTTATAATGGTCGGTGGTATAAAAATTAAACATAACGAAGTATTAACTCAAGATCGAGTAAGCCATATACCTGAAATTTTAACTTCAAATGAAGACGGTACTCTTAGTTGGAAAATACTAAAAGAAGCTGAAAGTTTAGAGCTTTTAGGTGCTATGGAAAATGAAGAATGGTCTTATCCAAAATTTTTCCTGTCATCTGACGGTAATCCATTTGGAATTTCATACAATAAATTATGGGTTATGGACAAAAATAATAATTATAGAATTTCAAAGGTGGGTGAGATTCCTCTAGAAACAGGAGGTATATCAGAAAATATAATCCATCAAAATCCTAATGATGATAAAGATTATCAGGAATTAAAAACTTTAACTATAGGAGCACCTGTTGGAGATAAAGGATCTGCAGTGATGATTGCTAAGGATAAAATTTTATTCATTGGTGGTCAACAAAATGGTGGAGGTTATGCTGCATCAAATAAAACTATTATAATAGATATTTCTGATTCTTTTAATCCTAAAATTATTAAAAAAGAAAGCATGCATTATCCAAGAGCCTTCGCTGATGCAACAATTTTACCAACAGGAAATGTTTTTGTAAATGGCGGAACTGCTGTTTATCGTGGTGCTTACGATGATACTTATTTTAATAATTTTACCCCTGAAATCTACAAAACAAATGACGATATTTGGAAAAAAATGGCAAAAACGAATTTTAGAAGAAATTATCATTCTACATCTTTGTTATTACCTGATGGCAGAGTTTTTGTTGCTGGTGGAGATGCTTGGAATGCTCAACTTTTTTATCCTCCATATCTTTTTTCAAAAGATATTAAGGGTAAAACAATTTTAGCAAAGAGGCCAGAAATTAAAAAACTTGCAAAAACAATAACTAATAGAAAAAATCAAATTATGTTGGTTGATGATAGTAATGAAATAGATAAAATATCTCTTATAAGTACAGGTTCAACAACTCACGCTCAAGCTTCTGAATTGAAATATTTATCATTAGATTTTAAAAAAATTAGTAAAAATAAAATTCAATTTAATATTCCAGAAAATAAAAATACTTTAAGTGATGGAACATATTTAGTCTTTATAATTTCTACTTCTGGGACACCTTCAGAAGGTAAAATCACTTACATTAAATAAAATATGATTTATAAAAAAATATTAAAATTGATTTCCTCTTACTAAATGTATGAAAAAGTCTAAAAAACATTTTTGTCATGCTCTTTAACAAATTAGATTATGTTTTCAATTTTAATACCAACATTTAATAATCATGAGTATTTAAAATTTTGTATTAGGAGCCTAAAAAATAATTCTAATTTTAATAATCAAATAATTTGCCATGTAAATGTTGGTGAAGATGAAACAATAAATTTTTTAAAACAAAATAATATTGATTATACACATACTTCTTACAATGCAGGCATATGCGAAGGTATTAATAATGCAGCAAAATTAGCAAAATTTGATTATTTACTCTATGCACATGACGATTTTTATTTTTGTCCTAGTTGGGACACAATATTATTTGAGGAAGTTAAAAAAATTGGTCATAATAATTTTTATCTTTCTGGTACAATGATGAATCAAGGACAGATTGCTTTTAATTGTGGTGATAAACCAAATAATTTTAATGAAAAAAAATTTTTAGAAGAATATAAAAATCATAATTTTTACGATTTTCAAGGATCTACTTGGGCTCCTTCATTAGTCCATAAAAATATTTGGGATAAAGTTGGTGGATTAAGCGAAGAGTATTTTCCTGGTACGGGATCAGATCCTGATTTTAATATGAAATTATGGAATTTAGGAATAAGAA
>CACFZQ010000051.1:0-2345 GCA_902570835.1 uncultured Pelagibacteraceae bacterium
TGTTATTTTTTTCCAATCTTTTTTGAATACTTTCAAGATCTGCAAGCATCATTTCAGTTTCAATAATTTCCAAATCTCTCACTGGGTTTACATCAGGATTAACATTTTGGATATCATCTGAGTCAAAACATCTAATCATATGAATTACAGCATCAACTTCCCTGATATGTGAAAGAAATTTATTTCCTAATCCTTCTCCTTTTGAAGCTCCTTTTACAAGACCAGCAATATCAACGAATGAAATTGTAGTATTAATTATCTTTTTAGAGTTAGAGACTTTTGATAATTTAGACAATCTTTCATCAGGTACGGGAACTACTCCAACATTTGGATCAATTGTACAAAATGGAAAATTAGCTGCTTGTGCTTTACTAGAATTTGTGAGTGCATTAAAAAGGGTAGACTTACCAACATTTGGTAAACCAACAATTCCACATTTAAAACTCATTATTTATTGTTAACTGTACTTGAAAATAGATCTAATTTTTTATCAATTAATATTGAAATTGACTCAGTAATATTGTTTTTAATTTTTTCTAATCCGACTATTTCATCTTCATCAAAGTTTTGAAGTACAAAATCACTAACTTCCATATTATCTTTTGGTTTTCCAATACCTATTCTTACTCTAGAATAATCTTTACCAATAAATTTATCTATTGATGCAATACCATTATGTCCTGCACTAGATCCACCAAACTTAGCTTTAATTTTTCCAAATTCTACATCTAAATCATCATGAAAAACTATGACATCCTCGGCATCAATTTTAAAATATTCTATTAATTCTCTTATACAAACTCCTGAATTATTCATGAAAGTTAAAGGTTTAATTGCATATATTTTTTTGTCTCCAACATTTCCTGTTGTAAGCAAACCTTTAAATTTTGGTTTTTGTTTTGATAGGCCAAATTTTTTATTTATCGAGTCTATAATTTTAAAACCTACATTGTGTCTATTATTTTCACTATCAGGCGTTGGGTTACCTAGTCCTACAAATAAAAGCATAAAAATTTTTTAATGGAAAACAAACTTCAGTCTAAATAATTTATTTTTTTTCTTCAGCAGGCTTCTCTTCGCCTTCAGCAGCTGGTTTATCGCCTTCAGCTGGTGCAGCAGCTTCGGCACCCGCTTCACCTTCTGCTGCTTCCGCTTCAGCTGGTTTTTCTGGTTCTTTCATAACAGTTGGAGCCGCTAGTGTTGCAATAACGAAATCTCTACCTTGAATAGTTGGCACAACTTCAGGATCTAGATTAATTGATGAAATTTTAAAACTTTCTCCAATATCAATACCATCTAAATCAATTAAAAGATTTTCAGGTATTTTTTCACTTGGACATTTTAATTCAACTTTTCTTCTTACAATATTCAATACTCCACCTTTTTTTAATCCAGGTGATTTTTCATGATTAATAAATTTAACTGGAACCTCAATTCTAATTTTTAGACCAGGCACAACTCTTAAAAAATCAACATGTATAGGTTCGTCAGACAAGATGTGATATTTTACTTCTCTCGGAAGTACATTTTGTGGCTTACCATTTACATTTAATGTAAGAATTGTAGATAAAAAATTTGAGTCTTCTAACATCGACTTTAGCAGTTTTTTAGATATAGAAACTTTTTCGTTTTGAGCTTCACCGCCATAAATTATGGCTGGAACTTCTCCGTTATCTCTTAGTGAGTTAAGCTCACCTTTTGTTTTAGTATCTATGATGTTAGCTTCTAATGTATTCATAAAAACAAGGGTTTTTAGCTCAAGATCCTTAATAACACAAGGTAATTATGCAAATAAATCAGATACAGAAGTGGAATTTGATATTCTTTTTATTGCTTCACCCATTAGCCCTGAAATAGATAAAACTTCAATGTTTTTTGCACCTTTTATTTTGTCATTATTATCAATTGTGTCTGTAATTACTAAATTTTTAATAACAGAATTTTTAATTTTTTTGACCGCTTCACCACTAAGAACGCCGTGAGTAATATAAACATAAACTTCTTTTGCACCTCTATCCTTTAGTGCTTTAGCAGCATTCACAATTGTTCCACCTGAGTCGATAATATCGTCTACAATTATACATGTCTTACCTTTTACATCCCCAATTACATTCATAACCTGAGATTGTCCTGGCTTAGGTCTTCTTTTATCTACTATGGCTAGACCAACATTCAAAAGTTTGCCAAGAGATCTTGCTCTTTCAGTACCACCCACATCTGGAGCAACACAAATCATATTTTTACTTTTAATTTTTTTCTTAACGTGTCTTGCAAAAATAGGAGTAGCAAACAAGTTATCTACAGGAATATCAAAAAATCCTTGAATTTGTCCTGCATGCAAATCT
>CACFZQ010000052.1:0-2049 GCA_902570835.1 uncultured Pelagibacteraceae bacterium
TTTGTATTAACAATTCTTCTAGATGTTCCTCTTGTCCGTCATCACATGATAATAAAAACTCTTTATTATTAAATTTAATACTTACATTTGCCATTTATCAATCTCTTCCAACAAAGTATCTGTTTCTTGATTTAATTCATCGATTTTCTCAGAAAACTCTATTTGTTTTCTTTCTTCAACCTTTTCTTTACTTCTAAGCTCATCTAATCTTTTTGATAAAATTTCGTTCTGATCTGATAGTTCTTTATATTTTTTTTCTAGCTCGTTTTTTTCAATCTCTAATTGATTTTTTTGCAAGCTAAGATTTTCAATATTATTTTTCAAATCTGGATTAGTTAGATCTAAATTTTTTAATTCTTCTAAAGCTAGATTAAGTTTTTTTTCTTTTTCGTTTATAGAATTCATATATATATACTTATAATATTAAATAGAATCTTCTTAGTCTAGTCAGGATAATTTTGAGTAAAATACATAACGATTTAGCGAATTGTATCAGATTTTTATCTATTGATGCGGTTCAAAAAGCTAATTCTGGTCACCCTGGGATGCCAATGGGTATGGCTGATGTTGCGAGTGTACTTTTTAGGTATTTTTTAAAATTCAATCCGCAAAATCCAAATTGGATAAATAGAGATAGATTTGTTTTATCAGCCGGGCATGGCTCAATGCTTCTTTATTCTTTGTTATACTTGACTGGTTATAAAAGTATTTCGTTAAAATCGATAAAAAAGTTTAGACAACTAAACTCTATTTGTGCAGGTCATCCAGAGTATCATCCTAAAACTGGAATTGAAACAACTACTGGTCCGCTTGGACAAGGGATAGCTAATGCAGTTGGATTTGCAATAGCTGAGGAAGTACTCAAAAAAAAATTAGGTAAAAATCTAATTAATCACAAAACTTATGTTCTAGCTGGCGATGGTTGCTTAATGGAAGGTATTAGTCACGAAGCAATGAGTTTAGCTGGTCACTTAAAATTAAAAAATTTAGTAATGCTTTTCGATAATAATAATATTTCAATAGATGGTCCAACAAGTCTTGCTGTATCAGACAATTTTAAAAAAAGATTTGAAAGCTATGGATGGGATTACATCCTAGTTGATGGTCACAATGAAAATCAAATTTATAGAGCTTTAAAAAGAGTTCAAAATGCAAAAAAACCAACGGTAATTTCTTGTAAAACAAAAATTGGATATGGTTCTCCAAATAAATCTGGTAAGTCGTCCTCACATGGTAGTCCTTTGGGATTTGATGAAATTAAATTAGTAAGAAAATTACTTAAATGGAAATATAAACCTTTTGAAATTCCAAATAATTTATTGAACCAATGGAGAGCTATAGGAAGAAAGGGTCAGTTAATTGAAAAAAAATGGGATAAATTAACTAAAAAACAAAGTAAAAAATTAAATCTAATCAAAAAAAATAACTTTAAAAATGTTTTAAATTCAGAAAAGAAACTTGCAATCAAAGAACCTAAAAGCTTAGCAACAAGAAAAAGTTCTGAGTTAACTTTAAGCGCATTAACCAATTCAAATAATAATCTTATTGGTGGTTCTGCAGATTTGGCTGGATCTAACAATACAAAAACAAAAAAACATAAAATTATTGAACCTGGAAATTTTGAGGGAAATTATATTCACTATGGTGTCAGGGAACATGCAATGAGTGGGATTATGAATGGAATCGCACTCCATAGTAATTTTATTCCTTATGGTGGAACTTTTTTAATATTTTCTGATTACTGTAAACCATCGATAAGATTGTCTGCTCTAATGCAACAAAGAGTTATTTATGTAATGACACATGATTCAATTGGTTTAGGTGAAGATGGGCCGACACATCAACCAATTGAACAATTATCTGGTTTAAGATCAATTCCAAACCTAAATGTGTTTAGACCTGCAGACAGAATTGAAACAATTGAATGCTGGGAGCATGCTTTAAAAACTACAAAGACTCCGAGTGTATTGTCTCTAACAAGACAAAATTTAGATCCAATCAGAAAAAAATATTCCTCAAATAACAAATGTTCACTTGGCGCTTATGAAG
>CACFZQ010000053.1:0-2022 GCA_902570835.1 uncultured Pelagibacteraceae bacterium
AGAAAATTTACGAAAGGAACTTTGGGAGAAGAGTTTACGATTTGGTTACAACTTAAAACAATAGCTGATATTGGAATTATTGGATTGCCTAACGCGGGAAAATCAAGTTTGTTAGCAGCACTTACAAACGCAAATCCTAAAATTGCTAATTATAAATTTACAACACTTAATCCTAACTTAGGTGTTGCTAGCTATGATGATAAAGAAATTACAATAGCTGATATACCAGGATTAGTAGAAGGTGCCCATGAAGGTGTTGGACTTGGGATACAGTTTTTAAAACATATAGAAAGATGCAAATCTTTATTACATTTAATTGATATTACTAATCTTGATCTCAAGGAGTCTTATGATCAGGTTAAAAATGAGCTTAAAAATTACAGCTCTAAAATGCTTGAAAAGAGAGAATTAATTGTGTTTAACAAAATAGATTTAATTGACGAAGATACAGCTAAAGATGTAATTGATGATTTCTCTAAAGATAAAAATTGTGAGATAATGACAATGACAACTCTAAATAAAGAGTCGGTTTCAAAAATTAAGGCAAAATTACTATCCTATGTATCTTAAAAACTCGAAAATTATTGTTATTAAAATTGGTTCATCTTTATTAGTTGATGAAAATAAAAAAATTAGAAAAAAATGGCTTTCAAGCTTTGCGAAGGACATCAAAAAACTAAAAGATAAAAATCAAAAAATAGTCATTGTTAGTTCAGGTGCTATCGCTCTTGGATGTAAAAAAATGAATTTTAACAAAAAAAATATCAAGTTAGATAAAAGTCAAGCAATTGCCTCTATTGGCCAAATTGAACTAATGAATTTATTCTCTCAGACCTTTTCAAAATTCAAATTAAATATTTCACAAATTTTATTAACTCTAGAAGATACGGAGGAGCGAAGAAGATCCTTAAATGCCAAAAGAACATTTGAAAATTTATTCGAACTTGGATTTATCCCAGTTGTTAATGAGAATGATACAATTGCAACAACTGAAATAAAATATGGAGATAATGATAGATTGGCATCTAGAGTAACTCAAATTACAAACGCCGATACATTAATTTTACTTTCAGATGTAGATGGCCTTTTTACAAAAAATCCTAAAGTAAATAAAGACGCTAAACTCATAAAAATAGTAAATGATATAAACAAAGACTTAAAAGAAATTCATATCAAAGGAATTAACGAATATGGAAGTGGAGGAATGCAAACAAAAATTGAAGCTGCTAAAATTTGTCAGTTAGCTGGAAGCAGTATGATTATTGCAAATGGGCTGTATTCAAATCCTATTTCAAAAATTATTGAAAAAAATAATTGTACATGGTTCAGCCCAAAGGTCTCTAAACTTCATGCTAGAAAAAAGTGGATAATTAGCTCTATTGCACCTAAAGGAAATATTGTAATTGATGATGGAGCCAAAAAAGCATTAAAGCTTGGAAAAAGTTTACTGGCTGCAGGTATTAAAAATGTATCAGGAAAATTTAACAAAGGTGATCATATAAAAGTTTTAGATAAAAAAAATAATGAATGTGCTAGGGGTTTAAGTTCTTTTTCTTCTGATGAAGTAAAAAAAATTATGGGACATCAATCGAATGAAATTCAAAAATTACTTGGGTATGTTGCAAAATCTGAAGTTATTCATAAAGATGATATGGTAGAAGTATAAATGAATAATTATATGAATTTAATCGGTAAAAGAGCAAGAACAGCAAGTCAATATAAAATAGACACAAAAGTTAAAAATAGTGTTTTAACCTCCTATGCTAAAATGCTTGACGAAAACAAAGGTTTAATAATTAAAGAAAATACTAAAGATATTAATTATGCAAAAAAAATAGGATTAAAAGAAAATTTAATTAACAGACTTCATTTAAATGAGAAAAAAATAAACGACATCAGAAATTCTATTATTAGTATTATTAGATTTAAAGATCCCACTAATCATGTTCTAGAAAAGTGGAAAAGACCTAATGGATTAAATATTAGTAGAGTATCAATTCCAATAGGAGTTATTGGTGTAAT